>JBCNOJ010000034.1:0-18563 GCA_039593925.1 Acidovorax sp. | reverse complement strand
TCCTGCACCAGGTAGAGCGCGCGCGCGAGGAGCTGGGGCGCGTGCGCGGCGCGCTGGCCGGGCGCGTGGCCATCGGCCTGCCGCCCAGCATTGCCAAGGTGCTGACGGTGCCGCTGACCCGCGCCTTCCGCGTGAAGATGCCCGATGCGGCGCTGGCCATCAGCGAGGGCCTGTCGGTGGCCATGCGCGAATCGCTGACCACGGGGCTGCTCGACATTGCGCTGCTCTACAACACCACGCCCGCGCCGGGCATCGAGACCACGGCGCTGCTGGAGGAAGACCTGTTTCTGGTGCAGCGCCGCGCGCCCGGCCAGAGTGAGGCGGAAGCCGACGCCCTGGCCCGCACGCCCCTGCCGCTGGACGAGCTGCCGCGCTTTCCGCTGGTGATCCCCACCCGCCCCAACTCCATCCGCATGTTGGTCGAATCGGAACTGGCCGCACGCGGCAAGCGCCCGCAGATCAGCCTGGAGATCGACGGCGTGGCGGCCATCCTGGACCTGGTGGCCGATGGCGCGGGCTGCGCGGTGCTGCCCATGAATGCGGTCACCACATCGGGCAAGTCGGAGGTTTTCAGCACCCGGCCCATCCACGGCGCGGGCAGCGACGGGAATGGCGAGGACGAAAGTGGCAACACCCGCCTGCGCAGCAAGCTGTTCATGGCCGTCAGCTCGCAACGCCCCGCCACGCTCACGCAGCAGGCGATGGCGGAGCTGATACGCAGCACCCTGCAAGCCTTGTACAGAAGCCCACCCTGAGCGCAGCCGCTGTCGGGCAACGCTCCCCAACCGTTCGGGTTGAGCCTGTCGAAACCTCGCGCGGCGCTTCGACAAGCTCCGCGTGAACGGTTGGGGGCGCCAGCTGAGGCTGCGCAAAGCAGAGCAAGAGCAGCTCAGCGCCCAAGTTCAGTGCCCCGTGCCATCCCCGCGCACACTGCCCAGCACCCGGTCCGCATAGTCCTGCCAGCGCGCGTCCTTGGGGAGGCCTTGAAACGTGCCTTCGCGGGCCAGGTCGGCCACCCACTGCTGCTTGTCGGCGATGGCCGAAGCCATCACCGGCTCCATGCCGGCCTCGCGAACGGTGTGGGAGGACTCGCGCATTTCCTCGGCGCGGCGCTGGCCGTGCTGCACCACGCGACTGAAGAAGTAGCGGCCCTGTTCGTGCCAGTCGATGGACGGGAAGGTTTCGGCCAGCGTGGGCAGCACATGGTCTTCCACGCCGTAGTGGCGGGCGGTGGTGTAGCTTTCGATGACCAAGGCCTCCAGGCCCTTGATCATGATGCTGCGGCACATCTTGATGGCGCTGGCCACGCCCAGTTGCTCGCTCACGGGTTGGGCATCCATGCCCCAGCCGGTCAGCACCTCGGCCAGTGCGGCAGCTTGCGCGCCGCCCAGCAGCATGGGCACGCGGATGCCGTAGGGCGGCACGGACGTCATCACCCCCGCCTCGACATAGTGCGCGCCCCGCGCCTCGATGAGCGCCGCCGCCTGCTGCTTGGTGCCGGGCGATGCGGAGTTGAGGTCCAGGAACACGGTGCCGGGGCGGATGTGCTGCGCCGCCTCCTGCGCCACGGCCAGCGTGTTCGACGCGGTGACGGCCGAGATGATGCAGTCGCAGCGCGCGCACAGCGCCTGCATCGCATCCACCGCCACCACACCCGCCTGCCCGGCGTGCTTCTGCAGGGCGTCGCGGTGCGCGGGGTCGACCAGCTTCAGGTCCCAGGCGGCGACGGAGGCCACGCCGGGCTGCACGCGCAAGCCCGCGCTGAAGATCTTGCCCACCTCGCCATAGCCCACGAGGCCGATGTGTGTGATGTTCATTCGATGTTCCTTTCCGCCTTTCACCACCGCCAACGATCCGCAGCGGCAGCGCTCACTGACGCGCGATCTTGGCCTTGGCGATCACGTCGCTCCAGCGGCGCACATCGGCGGCCAGGTGCTCGCCCAGCTGCGCGGCGGTGCTGCCCTGGGCATTCAGATTCAGCTCCAGCAGGCGCTTTTTCACATCGGGTTGGGCCAGCGCGGCTTGCACCTCGCGCGAGAGGCGCTCCACCACGTTGGCGGGCGTCTTGGCAGGCACGGCCAGGCCGTTCCACGACGTGACGTTGAAGCCCGCGAGTGGGCCGCCGCTCTCGCGCACCGTGGGCACATCGGGCAGCTGCGGTGCCCGCTGCGCGCCCATCACGGCCAGCGGCCGCAGGGCCTTGGAGCCGATCTGCGGCATGAGGCCACCCAGGATGTCGATCATCACGTCGATCTCGCCACCCCGCAGTGCCGTGATGACCGGCGGCGTGCCGTTGAAGGGCACCACCTGCGCGTCGATGCCTCCCGTCACCGTGAACAGCTCGGCCGCCAGGTTCTGCGTGGTGCCGATCTGTGGGGTGCCGATATTGAGTTTGCCGGGATGGGCACGGGCGTAGGTCAGCAGCTCAGCCAAGGTGCCAAAGCGCCCGCCCTCTTTCACCACCACGGCCAGGTCGAACGTGGCCAGCAGCGAGACGGGCGCAAAGTCCTTGAGCGTGTCGAACGGCAGCGACTGGAACAGCGCCGCACTCACCGCCGTGCCACTGCTCACCAGCAGCAGCGTGTGACCATCAGGCTCGGCCCGGGCCACCTGCTCGCCCGCCACCACACCGCCCGCGCTGGGCTTGTTTTCGATGACCACGCTTTGCCCCAGCGGGCCCGCGATCTTCTGGCCCACCGTGCGCGCCGTGATGTCAGCCGCACCGCCCGCTGCATTGGGCACGACGATGCGCAGCGGGCGTGAGGGAAAAGCGGCCTGCGCGCTGGCCGCACCGCCGAACGACGCTGCCAGCCATGCCAGGAGGGTTCTGCGGTGCACGGCGCTGTCCATGGTGCACGCTACCGTGCCACGCCCAGCAGGCGGTCCAGCAGCTCGGGCTGCGCGCTCAGCTCGGCCGCACTGCCGGTGTGCACCACGGTGCCCCGGTCCAGCACGGCGGCATGGTCCGAGATGGCCAGGATGGCCTGCGGGTGCTGCTCCACGATGATGGCCGACAGGCCCTCTTCGCGCGTGATGCGGCGGATGGCGCGCAGCAGCTCTTCCACGATGATGGGCGCCAGGCCTTCGAGCGGCTCGTCGAGCAGCAGCAGGCGCGGGTTGAGCACCAGCGCGCGGCCCACGGCCAGCATCTGCTGCTCGCCACCCGACAGCTGTGTGCCCAGGTTGGTCTTGCGCTCGGCCAGGCGCGGGAACATTTCGTACACACGCTCGGGCGTCCACGGCCGTGCGGTGGAGCCTTTGCGGCCCGGACGCGCCACGGCCGTGAGGTTCTCGTGCACGGTCAGCGACTTGAAGATGTTGCGCTCTTGCGGCACCCAGCCGATGCCGGCGGCTGCGCGCTCATGCGGCGGCAGCTTGTGCAGGGCCACGCCGCCCAGGCTCACCGTGCCCGCGTGCTGGCGCGTGGCGCCGGCCAGCGTGTTGATGAGCGTGGTCTTGCCCGTGCCGTTGCGGCCCAGCAGGGCCAGCGTATCGCCCTCGGGCAGGGCCAGCGAAATGCCTTGCAGCACCACGGCTTCGCCATAGCCTGCACTCAGGCCTTCAATGCGCAGCAGCTCTGTCTTAGACATGGGCGTCCTCCCCATGGCCCAGGTACACGGCCTTCACCTGCGGGTCGTTGGCAATGGTGTCGGGGTCGCCCTCGGTGAGCACGGTGCCGTTGACCAGCACCGTCATGCGGTTGGCAAAGCTGAAAACCAGGTCCATATCGTGTTCGATCAACAGCACCGAGACATCGGCGGGCAGGGCCGCTACGGTCTGCAGCAGTTCCTCACGCTCGCCGGCGGGCACACCGGCCACGGGTTCGTCGAGCAACAGCACGCGTGGCTCGCAGGCCAGCGCAATTGCAATTTCCAGCAGCCGGCGCTTGCCGTAAGCCAGCACACGCGTTTCCTCGGCCATCACCGAGGTCAGGTGAAACTGCTCCAGCAACTGTTCGCAGCGCTCATTAACCGCTTTGCGCGCGCCCAGCGGCTGCCACCACTTGCCGCCCAGGCCCTGGTGCTGCGACACGGTGAGCGCCAAGGTTTCGAGCGGCGTGAGCGTGTCGAACAGCTGGTTGATCTGGAAGGTGCGCACCATGCCGCGCTGCACGCGCTGGTGCGGCGCCAGGCGAGTGATGTCTTGGCCTTCGAGCGTGATGGAGCCTTCGGTGGGTTCCAGCACGCCGGTCAGCAGGTTGATCAGCGTGGTCTTGCCTGCGCCGTTGGGGCCGATGAGCGCATGGCGTGCGCCCTTTTGCAGGTTCAGCGTGACATTGTTGGTGGCCGTGATGCCGCCAAAACGTTTGACCAAGCCTTGCGCCGACAGCACGGTATTGGAGGTGGTGTTGTTCATGTCAGTGGCCTCCCGTGTTGGAGGCAGCACCGGCCTTGCGGCCTGCGCCAAACCAGGTCCAGGGACGGAACAGGCGGTCGCGCCCGACCAGCACCAGCACCACCAGGAACAGGCCGACCCAGAAGGTCCAGTACTGCGGTGTGATGGACGAGATCACGTCCTGCAGCAGCTTGAAGCCGATGGCGCCCAGGATGCCGCCATACAGCCAGCCCACGCCGCCAATCACCAGGATCAGCATCACGTCGGCTGAGCGGTGGAACTCGAACAAATCGAGCGAGGCAAATCCCGTGGTCTGCGTGAGCAGCGCGCCTGCAGCACCGGCCAGCGCAGCCGCCAGCGTGTACACCTGCGCCAGTTTGGCCGTCACCGGGATGCCGATGGCCATGGCGCGCAGCCGGTTGTCGCGGATGGCCTTGAGCGTGGCGCCAAAGGGCGACTGCACGATGCGGCGGGCGAGCAAAAAGAACACCAGCAGCACGGTGAGCGAATACCACGCCGCCGTGCGGCCGTACAGATCGAACTCGAACTGCCCCAGCACAGCGCCCATCACCACGCCCTGCAGGCCGTCCGCTCCGCCGGTCAGCCAGTCCAGCTTGTTGGCCAGCTCCAGCATCACCAGGCCCACGCCCAGCGTGACCATGAGGCGCGTGAGGTCGGTGCCGCGCATGATGGTGAGCGACGCCACCGCGCCCAGCACGGTTGCGGCACCAATGCCTACGGCCAGGCCCACCAGCGGGTCGGGCATCACATGCTTGGCAAACAGCGCGGCCGCGTAGCCGCCCAAGCCAAAGAAGGCCGCATGGCCCAGCGAGACGATGCCGGTATAGCCCAGGATCAGGTCCAGCGAAATCGCGAACAGCGCCACGATGGCGATCTCATTGATGATGAGTGCATGGCTGGGCACCACAAGCGGTGCCACAAATGCCAGTAGCCAGAGCACGCCCTCCCACCAGCGAAAGCGGCGGGCCTGCAAAAGGGTGTTTTGCGGAGTGCTCATCACTTGCCCCCCTTACGCACAAAAAGGCCTTGCGGGCGCCAGATAAGGATGAGGATCATGAGGCTGTACACAATGAAAGCGCCCAGCTTTGGGATGTAGTACTTGCCCGCCACGTCGGCAATACCGAGCAGCAAAGCGGCCAGCAAGGGGCCCGTGATGGACGAGGTGCCGCCCACGGCCACCACGATCAAAAAGTAGATCATGAACTTGAGCGGAAAGCTCGGGTCGAGGCCCAGCACCTCGGCGCCGAGCGCGCCGCCCAGGCCCGCCAGGCCCGAGCCAAAAGCGAAGGTGGACAGGAACACGATGTTCACGTTGATGCCCATGCCCGCAGCCACGCGCTGGTCGTCCACGCTGGCGCGCAGGCGGCTGCCGAAGCGGGTTTTGGTGAGCACATATTGCAGGCCCACGGTGAGCGCAGCGCACACCGCAATGATGAACAGGCGGTAGTGGCCCATGCCCAGGGTGAGTGCGCCGCTGCCGATCTCGGTGCGGCCCTTGAGCCATTCGGGCAGCTGCATGATCTGCTGCGTGGAGCCCACAAAGTAGTCCACGCTGGCCACGGCCATGAACACCAGACCGATGGAGAACAGCACCTGGTCCAGGTGGGCCTTGTGGTAGAGCGGCCGGTACAGCGTGCGCTCCAGCACGCCCCCCAGCAGGGCTGTGCCGACAAAGGCGATGGGCAGGCAGACAAGGAACGGTACATCCAGCCGCTGCATGAGCAGCACCGTGATGTACCCGCCCGCCATGGCAAAGGCCCCGTGCGCTAGGTTGATGAAATTCATCAACCCCATGGTCACGGCCAGCCCCACCGCCAGGATGAAGAGCAGCATGCCGTAGGCAACGCCGTCGAAAAGAATGGTCAGCATGAAATCACTTCATTGAAGACAAAAAATGGACCACGGCACTGAGGCTGTGGCAGTGCTGGGAATGGCCAGGGCTGTGCGCTCAATTCGCCCCGGCTTCGACAGGCTCAGCCCGAACGGTTGTGGAGGCCATCCCCAGGATGCATTACCTATGCAGCGCTCCGAATAGAAATCCCACTCGCAAAAACTGGCGCACCCCAGGCCAGTGCCGCAGTGCAAGGGCCGCCCCGCCGCAGGGGCGGCGTCCCCCTGTAGGGGGAAGGCGCGCAGCGCCTCAGGGGGTTACTTAGTTTTTCCGGGGTCCTTGACGTCCTTGATCACGTCGAATTCCACGTTGTAAAGCTGGCCGTTCACACGCTCCACTTTGCGCAGGTACACGTCCTGAACGATGTCGCGGGTCTGCGCGTCGATGAACACCTTGCCACGCGGGCTCTCAAATACTTGGCCCTTCATGGCGGCCAGCAGAGCATCACCGCCGCCTGCGCCCTTGGTGGTCTTGAGCGCTTCGTAGATCACGCGCATGCCGTCATAGCCGCCCACGGCCATGAAGTTGGGGCGCAGGCCCTTGTTGGCCTTCTCGAAGGCTTCCACAAACTTCTTGTTCATCGGCGATGGGTGTGCCGCCGAGTAATGGTGCGAGGTGACCACGCCCAGCGCGCCATCGCCCATGTCGTTGAGTTGATCGTCGTCCGTCACGTCGCCAGTGGCAATCAGCTTGATGCCGGCCTTGTCCATGCCGCGCTCCAGGAACTGCTTCATGACCGCAGCGCCCGCGCCGGAGGGCACGAAAACAAACAGCGCGTCCGGCTTTGCGTCGCGCACCTTTTGCAGGAAGGGGGCGAAGTCGGGGTTGCGCAGTGGCACGCGCAGGGCTTCGGTCACTTGGCCGCCGTTGAAGGTCAGGCGCTGGTTGAAGAACTTCTCGGCATCGATGCCAGGGCCGTAGTCGCTCACCAGCGTTACCACTTTCTTGATGCCGTTCTTGGGCGCCCAGTCGGCCAACGCCACGGACACCTGCGGCAGCGTGAAGCTGGTGCGCACCACATAAGGCGATGCCTCGGTGATGCTGGAGGTAGCGGCGGCCATCACCACCAGCGGGGTCTTGGACTGGGTGGCCAGCGGCGCGGTGGCCATGGCCGAAGGCGTGATGCCCATGCCAGCCAGCACGTTGACCTTTTCGTTGACGACCAGCTCCTGGGCCAGGCGGCGGGTCACATCCGGCAGGCTGGTGTCGTCTTTGACGATGAGTTGCACCTTCTTGCCACCGACGGTGTCGCCGTGCTGCGCCATGTACAGACGGGCAGCAGCTTCGATCTGGCGGCCGGTGGTGGCCTGCTGCCCGGTCATCGGGAGGATGAGCCCGATCTTGAACACATTGTCCTGCGCCACGGCAGGCAACGCGGCCAAGCCGGAGGACAGCACCACAGCGGCAGCGGCCGTGACACGAAGAAGGTGGCGTTTTTGCATCGTTGTCTCCTTGGGAGGTTGTTGTATACAGAAAAAAACTGAGCGAGTTTGGCGTGCACTGCGTTATTGCACAAGCGAGAAATCGAGCATTCAGGTATTACTGATTGAGATATCCGAGCGTTCAGATATCAACTCCCAAGCCTGTTTTCGGGTCAGCGGATCAGTTGGACACCGGGCAACCCTTGCACGGCCGAGGCTTGCACCGCAGCCAGCAGGTTGCGCCGCGTAATGCGCGAATGCTCTCGCAGGATGGATTCAGCCCGTGCGCCTTCGCGCCGCTCGATGGCGTCGAGCGCTTGGCGGTGCTGGTCCTGCGCGATCACCAGCATGTCGCGCGCCTGGGGTGAATGTGTCTGCACTACGACAAAGGCCGAGGGCGACGCAAACGGCAAGCCCTTGACCCGGTCGAGCTCCCGCGCGACCACATCGCTGCCCACCATGTGGCTGAGCAACAGGTGGAACCGCGCGTTGAGTTCCACGTAGCGCGAAAAGCCGTCGTCATCCAGCGTGGAGGGGCTTAACACAGCGTCGATCTCGTCCAAGCAGGCGTGGGCTTGTGCCAGCAACGGTGCGGCCACCCCGCGCTCCGCCGCCAAGCGGGCGGCCAGTCCCTCCATGGTGCCGCGCAGCTCAATGGCATCGGCCACATCGGTCTCTGAAAACGTGCGCACCGCATAGCCGCCACCGGGCAGACGCTGCAGCAGGCCCTCCTGCTCCAGCCGCATCAGCGCCGCGCGGATGGGGGTGCGCGAAACGCCCAGTTTCTCCACCAGGGTCAGCTCGGCAATGCGCGCGCCGCCAGGCAGCTGCCCCGCCAGAATCATCTCGCGTAGCCGCAGTTGCGCCTTGACAGCCTGGGAGGCACCGGCTTCAGCCGCTTCGCCCAAAGAAGCAAGGGCCTGGGGTTCGGGGTGGTTCATGGGGTTGGGCGGTTGGGGAGGAACGATGCAGGGGGCGCGACAAAAAGGAGCAATCCGTATCTTGGCCAGCAATGTATACACAAATGACTTGCACTTCCATCTCAAAATTCATTGAGTTCATAAAAAACAATGACTTACGAGATATGCCGTAGTGCAATAGCTGTTTTATACGTTTCTTATGTATACATAAATTCGGTTTTTTCGCACAATCGGTCCACGAGAAACGCGATCTGCCGACTGGCTGTATACCAAGCCGGCAACGACGATCCCATAAACCCCACGGAGAGAGACAAGCATGTTCCCCAAAAACGCCTGGTACGTTGCCTGCACGCCTGACGAGATCGCCGACGCCAAACCCCTTGGCCGCACCATCTGCGGCGAGAAGATCGTGTTCTACCGCCCCGCGCCCGACAAGGTGGCTGCGCTGGAGGACTTCTGCCCGCACCGCGGCGCGCCGCTGTCGTTGGGCAAGGTGTGCGATGGCGAGCTGATGTGCGGCTATCACGGCCTGAAGGTGGGCTGCGACGGCAAGCCGGTCTCCATGCCCGGCCAGCGCGTGCAGGGTTTTCCACGCACCCGCAGCTTTCCCGTGGTGGAACGCTATGGCTTCATCTGGGTGTGGCCCGGCGATGCCGCGCAGGCCGACCCGGCCAAAATCCACCACCTGCACTGGGCCGACAACCCAGAGTGGGCCTACGGCGGCGGGCTGTACCACATTGCCTGCGACTACCGCCTGATGATCGACAACCTGATGGACCTGACGCACGAGACCTATGTGCACGCCACCAGCATCGGCCAAAAAGAGATCGACGAGGTGCCCTGCAAGACCCGTGTGGAGGGCGACGAAGTGATCACCAGCCGCTTCATGGAAGGCATCGAAGCCCCGCCGTTCTGGAAGATGGCGCTGCGCATGAACGGCCTGCCCGACGACCAGCCGGTGGACCGCTGGCAGATCTGCCACTTCACGCCGCCCAGCCATGTGTTGATCGAAGTGGGTGTGGCGCTGGCGGGCCATGGCGGCTACGAGGCCCCTGCCGACAAGAAGGCTTCGAGCATCGTGGTCGACTTCATCACGCCCGAGACGGAAACCTCCATCCACTACTTCTGGGGCATGGCGCGCCACTTCAAGCCGCAGGACCCGTCGCTCACCACGCAGATCCGCGAAGGCCAGGGCAAGATTTTCGCCGAGGACCAGGACATGCTGGAGATGCAGCAGCAGAACCTGTTGCGTTACCCCGAGCGCAAGCTGCTGATGCTCAACATCGACGCGGGCGGTGTGCAGTCGCGCAAAATTCTGGACCGCGTGATCGCCGCCGAGCGCGCCCCTGCGGTGGAGCAGGCCGCATGACCGCGCAGGAGACGCTGCAGGTTCGCGTCGTCAAGAAGCAGATCGAGGCCGAAGGCATTGCCAGCTTCGAGCTGGCGCGCGTGGACGGTGCCCCGCTGCCGCCCTTCAGCGCGGGCTCGCACATCGACGTGCACATCCCCGGCGGCCTGGTTCGCCAGTACTCGCTGTGCAATGCGTCGCACGAATCGCACCGCTACCGCATCGCCGTGCTGCGCGATGCCGCCTCGCGCGGCGGCTCGGTGGGCATGCACGATGCCGTGCACGAGGGCGATCTGATCACCATCAGCACGCCGCGCAACCACTTTGCGCTGCACCCCGCGCAGCACACGCTGCTGCTGGCCGGCGGCATCGGGGTAACGCCCCTGCTGTGCATGGCCGACCGCCTCGCGCGCACGGGCGCCGCATTCAGCATGCACTACTGCACCCGCACGGCAGAACGCACGGCTTTCACCAGCGAAATCGCCGCGTCGGCCATGGCGCCGCACGTGCATTTCCATTTCGATGCGGGCGCGCCCGAGCAAAAGCTCGACCTGGCCACCACGCTGGCTGCGCCCGGGCCCGACAAGCGCCTGTATGTGTGTGGCCCGGCGGGTTTCATCGACCACGTGGTGGCTACCGCCAAGGCCATGGGCTGGGCGCAGGACCACATCCACCTGGAATACTTCGGCGCCCCGGCGCAGGACACCACCGGCGACCAGGCCTTTGAAGTGCGCATCGCCAGCACGGGCAAGGTTTACCCCATTGCGGCCGGCGTGTCGGTGGTGGAAGCGCTGCGCTGTGAGGGCATCGACATCCTCACCTCATGCGAACAGGGCGTGTGTGGCACCTGCCTCACGCGCGTGCTGGAGGGCGAGGTGGACCACCGCGACATGTACCTGACCGATGAGGAAAAGGCCGCCAACGAGCAGTTCATGCCCTGTTGCTCCCGCGCGCGCAGCCACATGCTGGTGCTGGATCTTTAAGTCCCCAAAGAAAAGGCGCTGCAATATGGCATTGCAGCGCCTTACCGGCAATCAATATTCAAAATTGATAGCTGCCAGCGCTTATCCATCAAGCGCTAGAGCCGAATTTCGTTCGAATTTACTCCGCCACGGCAGCACGGATGGTGTCGCGGCCGTGCCGGTCTTTCACCCGGCCCAGGTCCGTGTCCAGGGCGCGGGCCAGCTTGTCGGAGGCGCCGATGAAAGCGTTGGCCATCTTGTCGGCTTCGTCGGTCACGGTGATCGGCTGGCGGCCGTTGACACGCGCTTCGATGCGGCAGCGCTTGTCGTTGGCGCCGGACTTGCCTGCGTCCAGGTCAGACAGGAACACCTCGAGCCGCGTGATGTGGTCCTGAAAGCGCGACAGGCGGCTCTTGGATTCGTCGGTGATCCATTGGGCCAGCGACTCGCCGCCGTGGATGTGGTCGTCGGTGTTGACTTGTACTTGCATGGTGTTGCTCCTTCAAAAACATCAGGTTCCGAAGAGGGCCGCCGTCGCCTGCCGCAGGCCGCTGGGCAACCCTGTATGAAGCCCCATGGTCGCACTTCTGGCGCCGTGCATTCGTAAGAACCTGTTAGTGAACGGGTCTTGAAATCACGCAAAGACGGCGCGCAAAAAATGTGCGCCATGGGCCTGACTACGGCCTCCGTCGCCCCGCGCCTACAGCTTGTCGAGCGCAATGGCTGGTGACCACGGCGCACCGTCTGGAAGCCCTTCCAGCATGGCTTTGGCGTGCACCAGGCGTTCTTGCAAACGCTGCGCCGTGGGATCGCCCGGCACCAACGCCAACAGCAGCTCCAGCTGCTGCTGCGCTGCGTGCCAGTCGCGCGCAGCCAGGGCATCCAGGGCGGCCGCGCTCGCGGCAGCAACGCGGGTGTCGTCGCAAGGGGTGAAAACGCGCACCGGCTCGGTCTTGCCCTTGACGATGACTTCATCCAGCGCACGCAGCCGCACCGTGGCAGGCAGTTGCGCGGCGGTGGCGCCCGACAGCAGGATGCCGGTGCCAAATGCCTTGTTGGCGCCCTCCAGCCGCGCGGCCAGGTTCACGGCATCGCCAATCGCGGTGTACGAAAAGCGCTGCTCCGAGCCCACATTGCCCACCACCACCCGCCCCGTGTGCAGGCCGATGCGCATGTGAATGGGCGACAGCCCGCGCGCGACCAGGTCAGCCACCAACACCTGCATGGCCTGCTGCATGGCAATGGCAGCGCGCACGGCGTGCTCGGCGTGCTGCGGGTCGTCCAGCGGTGCGCCCCAGAAGGCCATCACGGCGTCGCCGATGAACTTGTCGACCGTGCCGCCGGTGGCATGCACGATGGGCGTCATGGCGTTGAAGTAACCCGTGAGCACCTCCACCGTCTGCTCGGCCGTGAGCTGCTCGGACAGCGCCGTGAAGTTGGCCAGGTCGGTGAACATGAGCGTGACCTCGCGGGCCTCACCGCCCAGGCGCATCAGCTCGGGCTGCGCCACCAGGCGCGCCACCACGGCCGGGGGAACATACTGCGCGAACATGGCGCGCGTCTGCCGCGCGCGGCGGCGGAGCGTGGCATAGCCAACCAGCGCCGCGGCCGCGTACAGCGCCACGGTGCAAGCGGCGGGCAGCAACGGCGGCCACCACAGCCGATGCTGCGCAAACAGCCACCACGCCACCGTGGCAATGCCCAGCAACAGCCCGCCTGCCAGCAGCGCGACGCCAGCCGGGTGCAACCGCCGCTGCGCCCACAGGAGGGTAGGAAGCACCACCAGCACCAGGGCCCAGGTCCAAGCCTCGGAGACGCTGCGCAGGCCGTAGCCCGTGAGCAGGTTGTCCACCAGCGTGGCTTGCAGCTCCACACCCGGAAACAGCCGGTCGCCCCCCGTGGTGCCAAACGGCGCGTTGAACAGATCGGCCTGCGAACGCGTGAGCTCTGCCGCCGTGCGTGCCGAGCGGCCCACCAACACGATCTTGTCCTTGAAAAAACCTTCGGGCAGCAAACCGGGCTCCAGCGCCTGGTAGTACGAGCGGGTATCGAACGTGCCGCGAGGCCCACGGTAGCCGATCCACTCGGCTGCAAGCAGCCCCGCCGCAGGAACTGGCTGACCCCGCGCCTCGGCCACCCGCTGGGCCAGACGCTGCGCAAAGGTGTCCTGGCCACTGGGGGGGGCGCGGCGCACCACGAAGTCGTCGTCGGGAATTACCCCCGCGTCGCCCGCTTGCGCACCCGCATCCAAAAACCGCTGCAGCGGCAACACCTGCGTCCACAGCACCGCGTTGCCGGTGTTGATCTGCTCACGCAGCGAGGCCATCACCACCGGCCCGCCTTCAGCCACAGCCTGGGCCAGCGCGGCATCCTCGGACTCGGTGCTGGGCTCGGCAAACACCACGTCAAGCCCCACGGCCGCGGCGCCCTCGGCGTGCAGGCGGCGCAGCAGCTGCGCATGCACGCTGCGCGGAAAAGGCCACGCCTGCTGCAGTTCCTGAAAGGTGGGCTCGTCAATCGCCAGGATCACCACCGGCAGTGGGCTGCGGTGCTGCGCCACCCAGGCGGTCAGCACGTCAAAGGTCTTGAATTCCAGCGCGTGCCAGGGCCGGGTGAACGTGGCCGCCGCCACCAGCAGCAGCGCGAGCACGCAGGCCAGCAGCGGCGCCCACCACTGCCGCACCACCTGCGAAGACGCACGGCGGGAGCGGCTAGAAGCGGTAGCGGGCGTCCAGGACATAACGAGACTTGCGGCGGTCGGATTTGGGTGCGCCAAGGTTGAGCACGGCAGCACCCACCACCCAGTGCTTGTCCTGCGACTCCCAGAACCCCATCAAATCCAGCCCCCATCCCGGTGCGATCCGAGTCAGGTTCTCCTTTTCCTCAAAGCGCTCCGACCGATACACCAGGCGGCCGCTGAAGTACAGCCGGTCCGGCGTGGCCCACGTGGCTCCCAGCACTGCTGTATGGCGTGGAATGTAGGGAATGCGCCCCAGGGCCGCATTGGGCTCGAGACTGCGGCTTTCGCTGCCCTGGTACAGGTACTTGGCGTAGCCAGAGAAACGGCGGCTGAACATGTGGTTCAGGCCTGCACCCAAGGTCTTGAGCGTACCGGTGTCAAACGTGGGCGTCTCTTCCAGAAGGTCGGTGGTGGACAGGTTCACGAGCTGGGCGTTGCGCATCTCCTCCAGGAACGGCAGGCTTGGCGTGCGCAGATCCACCCCCACCGTGCCGGGATTGCGTACCCGCAGGTGGTCGGCGCGCAGGCTCAGGAAGGTGTCGCGCGCGAGTTCCATGCCCACCTGCGCCACCAGACGCTTGTGCCGCCCGCCTGCTTCGACGAGGCGGTCTTCGACAGGGATGCCTGCCGTCTCTACGCTGGTCAAGGTAGACACGCTGAGCGGCCGCAACCAGTCCTGGTAGGCCATGCGCACGGTGGTGCCGGTGGCTGGCTGCCACACCAGGCCCACACGCGGGGTGACCACGCGCTCGGTTTCGGCACGCCGCGCCTGCTCTTCGGTCAACACATCCAGATTCACGAGATAGCTTTGCGTCAGCCCCTCAACGCGATGGCGGATCTGTTGCAGGCCCAAGGCAGCATCCAGCGTGAGGCCCGGGTCCAGCCGCTGGGTGGTGGCCAGGGTGAGTGCTGTGTAGCGCCGATCCACCAGGTTGTAGCCCGCCACTAAAAATTCGTCGCGGTATGTACCCAGACCGGGTATCTCGGCAGCCACGGCCGCTTCTCCACCAATGAGGTTGTTCTGACGTTCGCGCACGTGTTCGAGCGCAACGCTCCACCGGCTGCCGGGTGCCGTGTCCACCGTGTGCCGGAGCTGGATGTCGTTGAACTGCTTTTTTGGTTCGCTGCCCACGCCCATCAGGCTGACGAAGGGGGGCTCGATGTACAGCGTGGGGTAGCGCAGCACCAACAGGTTTTCCACACTGCGCCCCAGCTTGATCCAGGTGTGCTCGGTCGGCCCCCAGCGGTACGACATGCCCACAGCCCCCTGGGTATTGGTGTTGTCGAACGAGGTTTCAAACAGGTTCTGGCTGCGCATGCGCATGTCGAACTGGTTCACGTACGCGAACAGGTTGATGCGCTCGGTAGGCTGCATTCCCAGGCCCACGGTCACCGCCCGCGCGTTCACATCGCCATAGCCGCCGCGCACTGCGGGTGCATTGTTAACCTGCAGGTCGAACGGAAATTCATCCGCACGCGCCGTTTGTGCCTTGAAGAACCATGACACGGGAACATGGCTGTTGTCCATGCCATTGAGCGTGACGGCAGGCGCGCGCAAGCGGTACTGGTCGCGGTCCAGCGTCAATCCCACGGACCCGTGTGCCCCCGGCTGCTGCAGCAGCGACGAGTACCGCTGACTGGCGCCGAACGCCATCGGGTCGGTGAGGAAACCCTGGAACAAGGCGGAGTTCTTGTTGAACTCGCCGGCATAACGGTCGGCCAGGAACAGATGGCTGCCGCCCCAGTACGGATAAAAGCTCTGCTGCGCCAGTTCCAGCGCCCAGTCCTCCATGCCAAAGAACGCGAGCGATGCGCCGAGGTTGGCGCTGCCCTTTTGGTCGTTCGCCACTTGGTTCAGCGACTTGAGGTAAGGCATGCGCTCCACCGCCGCACGGGCTGCGTCGACAGCCTCCCCCGGCTGGAACAGGTCGGTGTGGATCTGCGCCATCAGCATGTGCGGTACGGGGTCTTTGTCGTCAAGCGCGATGGCCTGGCGCAGCGTGGCCAGCGCATCGGCATGGCGCCCCAGCTGGTAATAGGCCACGGCGGTCCAGGTTTTCGCGCGGGCATAACGTGGCTCCATCACCCCAGCCCGCAAAAACGCATCCAGCGCCTTTGCGGGGTTGCCTTGCTTGAGGTGCAGCAGGCCCTGGCCCGTCAGCGCTACATAGTCAGCCGGGTTTTCGCCCAGCGCAGTCTGAAAGGCTTGACCCGCTTCGGTGAACTGATTGACAAAGGTCTCCAAGGTGCCCAGTTCGCCATAGGCGCCAGGCACCTGCGGGTCCAGCGCTATCGCACGTTGCAAACCCGCGCGGGCAGGGATGGGGTCTTCGCGTTCGGTGTGGGCGCTGCCAAGGCCCAGCCAGGCGCGGGCGTCCTGCGGGGCCAGCGTGGTCGCCTCGGCATAGGCGCCCAGCGTAGCGGGCGCGTCGCCACGACGGCGGGCCAGCTCGCCGCGCACCAAGGCCAACTCGGCATCGGTGCGCCCTGACGCCGCGGCCAGGGTGGCACCGGCCTCGTCCACGCGGTCGGTCAGCAGCTGAACGCGCGCCAGTTGTGCCACCAGAGTCGGATGGGCAGGCCAGCGCTGCAGCGCCGTGTTCAAGACTGCCACCGCGCCGGGCCCGTCGCCGTCCATGAGCAGCAGGTCGGATTGCATCAGCCACGCGGGCAGCGGCGCGGCGGCGGGGTTGGCCGCACTGGCCTGCAGGGCCTGGGACAACACACCGCGCGCCACCGGAAGGTCGCCCGCCTGCAGCGCGATGGCGACCTCCATCACAGCCACCCACGGCGCAGGTGCGCCCGCTGTGCGCGCCTGCGCCAGCGCCGCGCGGGCAGCACCCAGGTCCCGGGTGCGCAAGGCCGCCGCCACTGGCATCAACACAGCCGGCATGGGCTCTGGCTGCAGCGCGGCAACCAAGTGCGGCAAGGGGTCGGCACGCAGCGCATTGACCCACTGGATGCGGTCACGCGGCTGGCTCAGCACCAGCTTGACCGGCGCCTTGCCCACCTCGGCATACGCCGCCTCGTTGGTACCTACCAGCACCTGGCCCTGCGCATTGCCAAATTCCACCGTGCCCGACAACACGGTGATCAGCGTGCGGCCGTCGTCCTCCACGCTGATATCCCAGTCGGTGCCACGAATGGCCGCGACAGCGGCAGGGGTCTCCATGTTCAGGCGGGTGCCGTCGGGCCTGCGCGTCTGGGTCCATGCACGGCCTGCGTTCAGCATCAGCGTGGTCACCGGCTGGGCCGGAGTGGCCACGCCTTTGACCTGCAGCACCGTGTTCTGGTGCAGGCGCAACTGGGTGTCGTCGGCAAACAGCAAGGCCATCTTGGCCGCCTCGCGTGTACGCACAAAATCGCCAGTGCCCAAAGACTGCGCTGGGCGAGCGGGGCGCCAGTCGGCCACACTGGCCGCGCGTTGGTCTCCAGCGCCCTGCAGGCTGATGATTTCTGCCGCTGCGCCCGCAGGCACTGCGGCTTGCGCGGAAGGCGGCCACGCCAACGCCACCAGCAGCGCGCAAGTGGTGAGTGCAGGTAGATGGGCAGTGTGGCGAGGCATGGTAGGGACTTTCGCGAAGAGATAGCGAGGCAAAAAACGCGGGCGGCATTGTTCATTCGCTACCGCCCGGCACAGCGAAAAATTATCGCGAGCGCCGGGGCTTGTGCGCCTATCGCACACCGGTAGGCGGTCCGAGATTCATGAATAAAGCCACATTTTGTTGCCCCAGGTAACAATGTTCATGCATAAGCAGTGGGCCACGGCGCTTTCCTACAACCCGCCCTGGCAGCCGGTGATACAACTGACAGCCTCTCATTCGCATCGCACGGCCACGCGCCCGCTGGGGCTGCACGCCGGACTGAAAGACGCAGCCCATGCCCGACAACCGCCGCCTGAAAATTGGCCTGTCTGCCTGTTTTCAACACGCCGACCCCAACCGCCCCCTGTTCACCAACAAGACGCTTCAGTACGTGGAGCAGTCCATAGCGCACTGGATCATGTCTGCCGGTGCCATGGTGGTGATGGTGCCTTGCCCCACGGGTGAAACGGCGCGTGGGGATGTGACGCTGCAGCACTATGCAGAGTGGCTGGATGGTGTGGTGATGCACGGGGGTGCCGACGTGTGGCCTGGCAACTACGGCGAAGAGCCACTGCGCGACGAATGGATCGGCGACCGCGTGCGGGACATTTACGACCTGGCCCTGGTCAAGGCCTTCGCCGAAGTGGGCAAGCCGATTTTCGGGGTATGCCGCGGGCTGCAGCTCATCAACGTGGCTTTTGGCGGCGCGCTGTACCAGGACATCGAGACCCAGCACCCCGGGGCCCTGCAGCACCGCAATGCTTCGGCCTACGACCAGCACTTTCACGACATTCAGATCGTGTCGGATTCGCACCTGGCAAAGCTCTATCCCGATACCGCGCGTGCGCGGGTGAACAGCATCCACCACCAGGGCATCAAACGTGTGGCCCCCGACTTTGTGGTGGAGGCGCTGAGCGAACCCGACGGTGTTCCCGAAGCCATTCGCCTGCAACCTGGGCCGGGGCGCGGCTATATCGCGGCGACGCAATGGCACCCGGAATTCCACAAGCAAGGGTCGGACACGCTGGACGACACCGCCATCCTGCAAGATTTTCTGGCGGCGTGTGCGCAGGCCAAGGAAAACCCGGTGCGACCGGGCAAACCTGCGGGGTTGCGGGACCGTGCAACGCGGCTGTTGCGCGGAGCGCTGCGCAAAGACCGGGCCCGCGAAAAGCGGCATGCCTGAACACGCCGCACAGGCCATTTCAACTAAGGGCAGTGGGCGCCGCGCTCAGCGTCGGCGCCACCACAGCCTCCATCTCCCTGCGCAGCCACCGGTGGGCGGCATCCTGCTGGTAACGCGCGTGTCAGACCATGTACATCGGCATGGCAGGGCACACC
>JBCNOJ010000339.1:0-5707 GCA_039593925.1 Acidovorax sp. | reverse complement strand
CTTCCAGCGCCTGCGCGGGCAAGCCGGCCAGCAAGGCCACGCGCTGACGCAGGCTCTGCTTGTAGTCGGCAATCTCGCCGCGCATGGCGGCCTCGGTGATGGCCTCCACGGCCGCGCGGCAGCCCGCCGCATCGGCCAGTTCATCCACCGTTTCTATGCTGATCAGGGTGGAGTCCATGTCAAACGCGATCAGGCGGTAGTCGCGCAATTTCTGAGGCAGCGCAATGCCGCGCACCTCCAAGCCGGGGCCAAAGTCAGCCATGGGTCATGCCCTCGCAGTTTTCAGAAAAGAGGAAAGAAGGAAACACAGGCAGCGCATCAGATTCCCGCATGGCCCTGCAGGCTCAGCCAGTCGATGAACTGGCGCGCCAGTCCCGCCAGCGGGTTGTCCGTGCGGTACTGCGCATAGACACCCGGGCCCTGCAGGCGCGGGCGGGCGAACAGCGGGCGCAAACGGTCCGCGTGCACGTCCTCCTGCAGCAGGCACCACGGCACCAATGCAATGCCCAGGTCGTTCATGGCGGCCTGCATGCACAGGAACTGGTGGTCAAACACCGGGCCCGGCAGTTGCGGCGGCACCTCCAGCCCCGCCAGTCCGAACCACCGGGGCCAGGCGTCCATACCGTCACTGACCTGCAGCAGCGGATGCCCCAGGCAGTCCGCCACAGCATGCACCCGGTTGTTCTGGATGAAGCGCGGCGAGGCCACGGGCAGCAGGTAGTCGTCGAGCACGCGCACACAGGTGTGTTCGGGTCGCTGCATGGGCATGCGCTGGATCACCACGTCGTTCGTGGCATCGGCCCGGTCAATGAACTGGCGTCCCATGGTGGAGAGCTGCACGTCCACATCGGCCGCCAGCGACTGAAATCCCCCCAGGCGAGGGATGAGCCACTTCATGGCCAGCGATGGCGAAGTGCAGACCCGCAATGTGCGCCGCCCCCCGGGCGATTTGACGGCCACCGTGGCCGCGGCAATGCGGTCCAGGCTGGACTGCACCTCGGCGAAATATTCGCGCGCATGCGGCAGCAGCACCACGCCGCGCGCCTCGCGGGTGAACAAGGGCTGGCCCAGGTAGTCCTCCAGGATGCGGATTTGCTGGCTCACCGCACTGTGGGTGATGCTCAGTTCTTCGGCCGCCGCCGTGAAGTTGGCGTGGCGCGCCGCGGCTTCAAAGGCGCGCAGGGCCTTGAGCGGCGGGAGCGCACGCGTCGCCATGCAAGGGTCAGGCCCGCCCTGGCGCCGCAGCTGCGACCGCAGCGCCCTGCGCTGCACGGCGCGGGCACAAAACAGTCAAACGCAAGGCAGCAGGCATGGGCAAGGCAGCTTTCAACACAAGAGACCAGAAGACCCGCAACACAAACCATGCGCGGAAAGGCACACGGTAGGGGCTCAGGTTGGGACATCTTAGGGGAGACTTCCATTAGAAAAACTAACCGCATGCCCCATAAAAAAGCGCTGGTCCCTGCACCAGGGTGCTCCCTATCATGCGCCACCGGTCACCGCCCTCACCTCACCACCCATGGCCTCCATCACCATCGACGGCATCGTCAAGCAGTTCAGCGGCCAGACCGTGCTGCAAAACCTTTCGCTGCACATCCCCGATGGCGCGTTCTATACCCTGCTCGGCCCCAGCGGCTGCGGCAAGACCACGCTGCTGCGCTGCATCGCGGGCTTTTACGAGCCCGATGGCGGGCGCTTGCTGTTCGACAAGGACGATGTCACACGCGTCTCCACCCACCACCGCGACATCGGCATGGTGTTCCAGGACTACGCCCTGTTCCCCGACAAGACCGCCTTCGACAACGTGGCCTACGGCCTGCGTGCGCGCAAGGTGGCCAAACCCGAGATTGCCCGCCGTGTGGGTGAGGCGCTGGAACGGGTGGGCTTGTCTGCCCTGGCAGACCGCTACCCCGCGCAGATGAGCGGCGGTCAGCGCCAGCGCGTGGCCCTGGCCCGCGCGCTGGTGATCCGCCCGCGCGTGCTGTTGATGGACGAACCCCTGTCCAACCTCGACGCCAAGATGCGCCTGCAGATGCGCGACGTGATCCTAGACCTGGTGCGTGAAGCGGGCATCACCACTGTGTTCGTGACGCACGACCAGGAGGAAGCCCTGGCCATGTCCGACCGCATCGCCATCATGGACCGCGGCTCCATTGCGCAACTGGGCACGCCCGAGGACCTGTACGGCACGCCGGTGAACGCCTACGTGGCCGACTTCATCGGATCGGCCAACGTGATCCCGGTGACGGCGCGCATCGTGGACAGCAGCGGCGCTGCGCCGCACGTGCGCTACCAGCTGGCCGGCCACGAACTCGACGGCGTGGCGGGCAGCCCGCGGCTCGAAGGCCAAAGCGTGCTCATCGCCCGGCCTGAAGACCTGTCGCTGATGGCGCCTGCACCGCACGTGCCCAACGCCCTCTCCGGCCAAGTGCTGCGCCGCCAATACCTGGGCTTCAAGACCGCCTACCGCATCCAGCTGCACAACGGCCCCGAGATTCGCGTGGAGCTGCACGCGGGCAACACTGTGGCAGCCTTTCAGCCGGGCGACACGGTGCAGGTGCTGGTGCCCGCCGACAGCCGCGTCGTGAGCGCGTGACCCACGGAAAAGGCAAGCCATGAAAATCAACTGGTGGCCCTGGGGCGTGCTGACCCTCGTCAGCCTGGTCCTGCTGTCGTTCTTCGTGCTCTACCCGCTGGCCGTGCTGTTCAGCAACAGCTTGGTGGACGATGGCGGTGGCTACTCACTGGCCGCATTCTTCACGCTGGCGCGAGACAGCGAATACGTGCAGGCGTTCAAGAACACCCTGGTGCTGGGCTTCTCCGTTACGGCCTGCACGGTGCTGGTGGGTGTTCCGTTCGCGTACATGGTGGCGCGCTACGAGTTTCCGCTCAAGAACTTGGTTGCCGTGCTGCCCATCATGACCATCGTGATTCCCGAGATCATCGTCGGCCAGTCGTGGCTGCTGATCCTGGGCAACAACGGCCTGCTGACCAATTTCCTGGGTGACCTTGGCATCGAGCTGCCCTCGTTCTACGGCTGGACGGGCATGATCTTCTCGATGACGCTGGTGTACTACACGTACATCTACCTGGGTGTGCTGGCCGCCCTGCGCGGCTTCGACGGGCAGCTGGAGGAAGCGGGCCTCAGCCTGGGCACCTCGCCGCTGGTCACCAAGATGCGCGTGCTGGTGCCTGTGATGCTGCCGGCCGTTCTGGTCAATGCGCTCGTGGTGTTCACGCTGGTGGTCGGCAACTTCGCGTTGTCCATGCTGCTGGGCAGCCGCGTGCCGCTCTTGTCGGTGATGACCTACAACACCTTCGTCAGCGAAATGGGCGGCAGCCCCGCGCTGCAAAGTGCGATGTCGGTGGTGTCCATCGCCATCGTCGCCGTCGTGCTGTTCTTCCAGAAGCGCGTGGTGGAGCGCAAGATCTACACCATGACGCAGGGCCGTGCGCCCGCACCGGTGCGCGTTCGCTCGGCGGCCGGGCTGCTGTTCACCGTGACGGTGGGGCTGGTGATTCTGGCGTCGCTGATGCCGCTGGTGGTTGTGTTCATCGGCGCGTTTACCGAGACCAGCGGCCCCGTCATGCGCTGGGGCAGCTGGTCGCTCAGCAGCCTGCAGCGCGCGCTGCAGGCCGCGCCCGAGCCCATTATCAACTCGCTCAAGTTCTCGTCCATCGCCACGCTGGTGGGTGTGAGCTTCGCGCTGCTGGTCAGCTACCTCACCATCAAGAAGCGCAACCTGTTCACCCAGACGCTGGACTACATCGTGGTGCTGCCGCTCACCATCTCGGGCACGGTGCTGGGCATCGCGCTGGTGCAGACCTTCAACACCGGCTGGCTCATCCTGGCGGGCACCTCGGGCATCATGGTGCTCGCCTACACCGTGCGCCGCCTGCCGTTTGCGGTGCGCAATGCGTCGTCCACGCTGTTCAACATTCCCGAATCCATCGAAGAAGCCTCCATCAGCCTGGGCGTGTCGCCGCTCATGACCTTCTTTAAGGTCATCCTGCCGGCCATGCGCGCCTCGCTGATCTCGGCGGCCATCCTGATGTGGGTGACCACCATTTCCGAGTTGTCGGCCTCGGTGGTCGTCTACACCGGCGGGCTGGAGACCATGCCCATCACCATCTTCCGGCAGGTCGACGGCGGCCGGCTGGGCCTGGCGTCCGCCTACGGCGCGGCGCTGGTCAGCGTGATCCTGGTGCCCATCGTGGTGGCCATCAAGGTGTTCCGCATCAACCTGTTCTCCAGCAAGTAATTGCCACACGCATCGATTCACTTCACCACAGAGAGGCACTCCATGAAACTCAAGACCCTGCTGAAAAGCACCCTGGCCGCGCTGGGCCTGGCCGCCACCCTGACCCACGCCCAAACCGTAGTGCTGTACTCGTCCAACAACACCGAAACCATCGAGACCGCGCTCAACGTAGTGAAGAAGAAAAATCCGTCGCTGAACGTGCAGCAGGTTACCGGTGGCACGGGCTCGCTGATGAAGCGCATCCAGGCCGAGGCCAAGAACCCGCGCGGCGACGTGTTGTGGAGCGGCGGTTTCGGCACCATGGGCGCGTACAAGGAACTGCTTGAACCTTATGCCTCGCCAGACCTCGCGGCCATCCCGGCCGAGTTCCGCGGGCCGGGCAACCTGTGGGTGGGCACCAACGTGCACGTGATGGTGATGATGGTCAATGAACGCCAGCTCAAGGGCCTGGCCGCGCCGAAGTCTTGGTCCGACCTGATGAAGCCCGAGTGGAAGGGCAAGTTCACCATTACCGACCCGAGCAAGAGCGCCACCGCCTACATGCTGGTGTACGGCCTGCTCAAGCAGTTCGGCAAAGACGGGCTGGAGAAGATCGCCGCTAACGCCGTGGTCACATCGTCGTCCGGCACCACCTACAAGGGCGTGGCCGCGGGCGAGTACCCGGTGGGTCTGACGCTGGAATATGCCGCCCAGGAATACGTTGCAGGCGGCCAGAAGGAGATCAAGCTGGTGTACCCCGCCGAAGGCAGCTACCTGGCCCCTGAAGGCATGTTCATCGTGAAGGGCGCCAAGAACATGGAAGCGGCCAAGACGCTGTACAACGGACTGATGAGCAAGGACGTGCAAGAGGCCCTGCTCGTGAAGAACTTCCGCCGCCCCACGCGCACCGATATCGCTGTGTCCAAGCTGACCTCGCTGCCCGACCTCAAGGCCATCAAGATCTTTCCGCTGGACAACGAAAAGGCCTCGGAGGAATACGAGCAGCTCGTTGCGCTGTGGAACCTGGCGGTGAGCAAGGCGCGCTGAGCATTTGCCGGTGTTTGGCCAGTGTAAGAAAAACTCATGGGCGGCAAGCCAAGCCTCATTGGTGCCGCGCCGGCAATCAGATTCAAGCATCAAAAATGGCTCTAGCGCTCTCCCAGTAAGCGCCAGCCGCTATATATATTGAAGCAGCCGACAGCATTCTTCAAGTGCGCAGGCCGCGGAGTGGCTGGGCTCCTCAGGGATTCCACGTGTGCCGCCATGGAAGCTCCCGGTTAGTCTCGCGCCCACTCCGGCACCAAGAGTGCTGGCAGTGCAAGGATGCTGTTTTGACAGACCAGCGATGGCACCACCCGTGCCATCGCTGCTTTCCCACCGGATGGCATCCCGCATCCTCCCTGGAACCTACCCGGCACCTGCGCACCCACCATGTCTGTCAGCGTCTTCGATCTCTTCAAGATCGG
>JBCNOJ010000338.1:0-5751 GCA_039593925.1 Acidovorax sp. | reverse complement strand
GGGCTGGCCACCGGGCTGCAGCGTGATGCGCGCCACGGGGCGGTCATCCCAGTCTTTCAGCGCTGGCGGCAGCTCGCCCTGCGGCCACAGTTGCACCGTACTGGCAACGCCCTGCTGCGCCAACGCCATCACCAGCAACTCCAAGAATGCGCCGTGGCCAACCAGGATTTGCCGGCCCAGCGGATCGGTGTGGGGCAGCACACGCTCGCGGTCGGTGCGCAGGGTGATGGCGCCCTCCTCGCGCAGGTCCACCAGCCAGGGCTGCAGGTTGTGCGGGTTGGGGGCCGTGATGGCATAGGCCACGGCGCGGCGGCGCACCTCGGTCTCGCCCACCGGGCCTTGCCAGGCCTCCACCGCTTCGGCGGGGTATTGGGCGCCCAATCCGCTGCAGGCGGCCAGCGTGCCAGCCGTGGCGGCGGCAATGGTGCCTCCGCCAGCCAGGCGGATGAAGTTGCGTCGGTTCACGGTATGGCCCTCCTGAAGAAACGATGAAGGGATTGTGAAAACACAGGCAGCACAACACAATTGCCTAACCATTCATACCAGCAATGCAGATTTGAATATCTCAAACCACCCCGTTTTGCTCAGGCTTCGGCCATGAACCCGCCATTCGATTGGCGCCTTGTGCAGTCTTTCCTGGCCGCGCTGGACCAGGGCAGCCTGCTGGGCGCGGCCCGCGTGCTCAACGCCAGCCAGCCCACCGTCGGCCGCCACATCGCAGAGCTGGAATCTCAGCTAGGCGTGGTGCTGTTCGAGCGCACCGGGCGCGGCCTGCTGCCCACGGCCATGGCGCTGCAGCTGGCCGAGTCGGCCCGCGCGATGGAAACGGGCGCCCACCAGCTGGCGCGCAGTGTGTCGGGCGCTCAATCGGGCGTGAGTGGCACCGTGCGTATCACCGCCAGCCAGCCCGTGGCCTGCATCCTTCTACCCCCTGTTCTGGCCCGCATGCGCGAGGCGTTGCCCGAGGTGCAGGTGGAGCTGGTGTCCAGCAACGAAGTGACCAACCTGCTGCGCCGCGAGGCCGACATTGCGCTGCGCATGGTGCGGCCGGACCAGGCCAGCCTGGTGGCCAAGCGCATCGGTGCAGTCACGCTGGGCGCGTATGCCCACCGCGACTACCTGCGCAAATGCGGCACGCCCCAGCAACCGCTGGACCTGCTGCAGCACGCGCTGGTGGGCCACGACCGCGCAGAAGACATCGTGCAAGGTTTCGCCGCCATGGGCGCACACGTGCAGCGCGGGCATTTCGCGTTTCGCACCGACGACCTCATGGCCTACTGGGCGGCCTTGCGCGCGGGCCTGGGCATCGGGTTTGTGGGCAGCTACATCGCCCGCACAGACCCCGCCGTGGTGCCGGTGCTGCCCCAGCTGCGGCTGCCCCAGTTGCCCATCTGGCTCACGGTGCACCGCGAGATCCGCACCAACCGCAGGATTCGCGCGGTGTATGACTTCTTGGCGGCGGAAGTACCCGAAGTGCTCTAGAAAGTGAAATCAGGCGCGCTCGGGCTGCGGCTGCCCCCGCACGATGAAATGGCGCGAGAACCCCAACGGGCGGCTCACGCCCGCAGGTTCCGACAGCAGCGGCACGCGAAAGCCGGGCTCGGGCAGCACCTGCACGCTCCAGTCGGTGCCGCCGATGAACCGAAACCGCAGCGTATCGGGCTGGGCCGACTCCAGCAGCGCAAACGAGCCCGTTGAATAGATGCCGCCCAGCGTCGCTGAATCCAGCAGATCGAGTTCTGCGTTCAGCAGGTGGATGTGCAGCAGCTCTTCGAAGGGCGTGTCGTCGGTGGTGAACAGCAGGTAAAACGACTGCCACTGCGCGGCCTGCTCCAGCACCGCACCCGGTACACAGCGCCCCGTGGGTTTGCCGTGGCGCAAGATTTCACACAAGGGTGGGGCGTCGTCCGCAAGGCTGGGGATGCGCGCCACCGACAACGCAGATGGGGTCAGGATGTGCATGGCGCAAAGCTCCCCGTCACCAGAAGAAGTCCACACCAAACGCGGCCAGTGCTCCGCCGACAAACGCCCCCACCGTGACACACACCGGCGCCCCGGGGCCGCACGCCAGCCCTGCCAGCGCGCCACCTGCAATGCCCCCGCCGATGCCCGCGCCCGTCACCGCCAGTTCGCGCCGCGCCGCCCCGGCCTTGTCCTCTGCGTTGGCCACGGAATACACCGAGATGGCGATGGACACCACCAGCAGGCCGCGGCCCGCGCGCGACAGGTTGCGCATGGTGGCAGTGACTTTGGGATTGGAGGTGCCGGCGGATTTGACGATCTCGGCGTACACCGCGTTCTTCTGCGTTGCCGACAGGCGGTTGAAATCTGCCGACACACCGTGCAGCTGCTGCGTCTTGCGCGCGATCAGTTCGTTGAGCGATTTGCCTTCGCGCTTGAGCCGCTCGGCCATCGCGCGCCCCACGGGGGTACTGCGGCCGCGGATGACTTCCATGATGGCGTTGCGTGCCTCTTGCGCCTGCTGGGCAGCCTGCGCCCAGGTGATGCGGCCGCTGGTGGCCTGGCCGCGCAGCTCGCTGGCCATGGCCTGGATCTGCATGGAGTAGGCCTGGCGCGCGGTGGCGTCGATCGTCAGGTGGGTTCCAGCATTGGCAATTTCGAACTCCAACGCCCGGATGGCGGAATCAAAGGCACTCTTATCGTCGTTGTCCTGCACGCGGTGTCTCCAAACGAATGGGGGCTTGAAACAAAAAACGGGGCTGCGCTGCCTGCGCTGGCCTTTTTTAAACGCAAGAACCGGCGCAGCGGCGCATCGCCCCGCGAAAATAGTTACAAGACGTTGGGTGGCGCACCCCGTGCCCGCCACGTTCAATGTCCCCGCCAGCGGCCGCATGGCCAGCACCCTGCGACCACGCCCCGGGCGGCTGCTAGCATCCCAACCCTCTCTGCGCACCTCAGGAGCCGATCTTGACCCACTCCCCCGCCACGCAGCGCCGCGCGCTGGCCCACTCGGCGCTGGCCCTGTTCGCGGCCGCTACCACCGCATACCCCACGGCCCACGCCCAGGCGCAGGAAACCTCCCGCGTCGCCCGCGTCACGGTCTATCCCGGCAGCGCCACGGTGGAGCGCGTGGCCAAGGTGGCGGCCGGCGCGCGCAGCCTCACGCTGGGCTGCCTGCCTGCGTCGCTGGATGTGCAGAGTCTGCAGATCAACGCCGACGCCGCCGTGCGCGTGGGCGAATTCAACGTGTTGACCGAAGACCGCGATGTGGCAGCAGGCTGTGCGAGCCCGCTGGACGGCCGCATCCGCGATCTGGAGGATCAGATCGCGGCGGTGAAGGCCGAGGCCTCGGCGCTGCAGTTGGTAGACGGCTACTTGCGCAGCGTGGCGCAAAGCGGAGCCAGCCCGGAGCCAACAGCACCTGCCAACACCGCCCCCCGAGCCGCCACGCCAACTCCCGCGCAGATCACCGCCACCGCCGAGGTGCTGCGCAAGTCCGGCCAAGACAGCTTTGCGCGCGCCCACCAGCTCCAGCGCAAGCAGGAAGCCCTGGCGCTGGCGCTGAAACCCCTGGTGGCCGAGCGCGACCGCGTGGCCAGCCAGCGCGCGCGGGTGGTGTCGGTCACCATCAACCTGGCCGCCGAGCGCGAGGGCGAACTGCGGCTGTCCTACCAAGTGCGCGGCCCCGGCTGGCAGCCCAGCTACCGCGCCACGCTGGATGCGAACAAGTCCACGGTGCTGATCGAGCGCCAGGCGCTGGTGGCGCAAAACAGCGGCGAAGACTGGTCGGGCGTGCAGCTCACACTCTCCACCGGCCAGCCCGGGCGCGCCACACAAGGGCAGTTGCCACGCCCCTGGTGGCTGAATGTGGCGCCGCCACCGCAGGGTTCGCCTTCTGTTGCGTTGATGGCGGCAGCACCTGCGCCTGCACCCTCCATCGCGTCTGGGTCGGGCTCCAGGGCGAGCGCCTCTGCCAACGAGGTGATGCCCACGTTCGACGTGAGCGCGCTCGACAAGACCTTCGCCACCGAGTTCGCCGTGCCTCAGCGCATCACCGTGCCCTCCAACGGGCAGCGCGTGACGCTGGCGCTGGGCAACCACACGGCCCCGGCCACGCTGGTCACCCGCACCGCACCGGCCATGGAGGCAGCGGCCTATCTGGTCGCACAGATTGCTCCCCCCCCCGGCGTGTGGCCTGCGGGCACGGCCAGCCTGTATCGCGATGGCGCCTTTGTGGGCACGGGCCGCATCGACTTCGGCGCGCCCGGTGCGGGCACGCCCGCAGGCAGCAACAGCCTCTCCTTCGGCCGCGATGAGCTGGTCACCGTGCGGGCCGAGCCCGTGCAGGATCTGACCGGCAGCAGCGGCTTCACGGGCTCGCGCGTGGAGCGCAAGACACGCCGGGCCTACAGCGTGGAAAACCGGCACAAGGCGGCCATCACGCTGCAGGTGCTGCACGCTTCGCCGGTGTCGCGCAACGAGAAGATCGAGGTGGAATCGCGCTACCAGCCCCAGCCGACCGACATGGCCTGGAACCGCAGCCCCGGCACCGTGGCCTGGCAGCAGCCGGTGGCCGCAGGCGCCACGGCGCAGTTCAGTGCCGAGCACACCATCCGCTATCCCAAAGACATCGAATTGCTGGAGCGGCAGTAGAGGATGAAGCACCTCCTGTGGCGCTGCGGGGCGGCCCTTGCGCGGGGGCGCTGGCCTGGGTCGCACCAGTTTCACGCAACGAGCGCAGTTTTGAGTACCGCTGA
Organism: Acidovorax sp.; assembly: GCA_039593925.1. Classification (GTDB taxonomy): domain Bacteria; phylum Pseudomonadota; class Gammaproteobacteria; order Burkholderiales; family Burkholderiaceae_C; genus Acidovorax. Next base: position 1,033 of record JBCNOJ010000338.1, on the reverse strand, counting down.
TTGTTGGATATGACCCAAAACCCCTCCTACGCACCCTCCTCATCTGCACCCCGCCGCCCCACCGTGGCGTTCATGTTTTCGCACCCCGCCCACTTCATCGCACTGGCTTTTGGGGCGGGCTTGTCGCGCGTGGCGCCGGGCACCGTGGGCACGCTGTGGGCATGGCTGAGCTATCTGGTGCTGCAGCAATGGCTGTCACCCGCCCACATGGGTCTGCTGATTGCTGCCAGCACCGTGCTGGGCTGGTGGGCGTGCACCACCACCGCACGCAACCTGCGCGTGGCCGACCCGGGCTCCATCGTGTGGGACGAGGTGGTGGCCTTCTGGCTGGTGCTGTGGCTGGCCATGCCCATGGGGTTTTGGGGGCAGCTCGTGGCGTTTGCGCTGTTCCGCTTTTTTGATGCGGCCAAGCCCGGCCCCGTGGGCTGGGCAGACGGCTTGTTCAAGGGCTTTGGCTGGCGCGGCGGCTGGGGTATCTTGTGGGACGACTTTGTGGCAGCCTTCTGCACCTTGCTGGTCATTGCCCTCTGGAGGTTTTGATGACAACCACTTCACTCTCAAAAAGTGAGCTGCTGGCGCTTGATACACCTGCGCTAGAGGCCAATTTGACCCAAATCTCTCTGGAGCTGGTGAAACAACGGCGCACGCTGGCCACCGCCGAGAGCTGCACCGGCGGCATGATCGCCGCGGCCTGCACCGACCTGGCGGGCGCCAGCGAGTGGTTCGAGCGCGGTTTTGTCACCTACTCCAACGCCGCCAAGTCCGACATGCTGGGCGTGCCGCCAGCCCTCATTGACCAGGAAGGCGCTGTGAGCGAGGCCGTGGCCCGCGCCATGGCCGATGGCGCCCTCACGCACTCCCGCGCCCATGTCAGCCTGGCTGTGACCGGCGTGGCTGGTCCCACCGGCGGCAGTGAGGCCAAGCCCGTGGGCACCGTGTGGTTCGCATGGTGCGTGGGCGTATTTACAAGCGTAAAGATCCAAACGGCCACTTCGTGGCCTATAAAAAATTCCGCGAGAACCCGGAAGCCAAT
>JBCNOJ010000337.1:0-5757 GCA_039593925.1 Acidovorax sp. | reverse complement strand
CACGGCCGTCGAAGGCGCGGCCAGAGATACCACGGAAGTCACGGACGCGGGGCAGTGCCACGGTCACGAAACGGTCCAGGAACTCATACATCTGCACGCCACGCAGCGTGACCATGCAACCGATGGCCTGGCCTTCGCGGATCTTGAAACCGGCGATAGCCTTCTTGGCCTTAGTCACCACAGGCTTCTGACCAGCGATCTTGGTCAGATCGGCCACGGCGTTGTCCATCACCTTCTTGTCCGAGACTGCTTCGCTCACGCCCATGTTCAGCGTGATCTTGGTCAGACGGGGAACCTGCATCGGCGAGGTGTAACCGAACTGCTTGGTCAGTTCGGGAGCGATCTTGTCGCGGTAGATTTCTTGGAGTCGTGCCATGTTTACCCCTTAGGCCGCCTTGATTTCGGCGCCGCTGGACTTGAACACGCGAACACGCGTGCCGTCAGCCTGCACCTTGATGCCCACGCGATCAGCCTTGCCGGTAGCGGCATTGAAGATGGCAACGTTGGACTGGTGAATCGGCATGGCCTTTTCAATGATGCCGCCGGTCGTGCCCTTCATGGGGTTTGGCTTGGCGTGCTTCTTGACCAGGTTGATGCCATCGATGACGAGGTGGGAGTCATCTTTGCGCAGCGACACAGTGCCGCGCTTGCCCTTGTCACGGCCGGTCAGCACGATGACTTCGTCGCCCTTGCGAATCTTATTCATGGCGCGTCCTTAGAGAACTTCAGGAGCCAGGGACACGATCTTCATGAACTTCTCGGTACGCAGTTCACGCGTCACGGGTCCAAAGATGCGGGTGCCGATGGGCTCCAACTTTGCATTCAGCAACACTGCAGCGTTGCCATCGAACTTGACGAGCGAGCCATCGCCACGGCGAATACCCTTCGCCGTACGGACCACCACCGCACTGTAGACCTCGCCCTTTTTGACGCGGCCACGTGGAGCAGCTTCCTTGATGCTCACCTTGATGATGTCGCCCACACTTGCATAGCGACGCTTGGAACCACCCAGCACCTTGATGCAAAGGACGGACTTAGCGCCGGTATTGTCGGCAACCTCTAACCGAGATTCTGTCTGGATCATTTCAATATTCCCAACTTGCACCAGAAGACAACAGCCCCAGAGAACCTCTCAAGGGCTGCAGATCAGCCAGTCAGTCTTGGGCCCGTCGTCCGCACCGCAAACCATTTGCAGCACTTCCCGCTGGGCAGAAACTTCGCGCTTTAAACGCGAAGCCCTCGATTATTGCTGAAAACGTTTAGGGAGTCAAGTGGGTTGTGTGCGGCCGTTGCGCAGGGTGATCAGACAATCAGACAGGCACCTTCAAGTACTGCTGGGCCAAAGCAAGGAAAGCCCCCAGCTGCGGATCAGCCGTCAGTTCATCCTTCAGGATGTCTGCGACGGCCGGTGCCAGCGCAATGGCTTGGCGCGCATCCAGAAAAAGCAGCCGCGACCGGCGGGCAAGCACATCTTCCACCGTGCGCGCGTACTCGTGGCGCGCAGCAAAACGCACCATGCCGACAGTCAGTCCGCCACCCAGAGGCACGTCTGCACCCGGGATCGCCATCACGGCAGGGGCATCGCTGCCATAGGAATGCAGGCCCTGGGCGTCGCTGATGCGATGCTGCACCGGCCCCGAGGGAGCGCCCACCAGCGGCAGGTGGTTGGTCACTCCAGCAGGCTTGCTCGGCAGAAGCCCCGCACTGAAGCATTTTTGCAACACATCCTCCGCCATGGCGCGGTAGGTGGTCCACTTGCCGCCGGTCACTGTGACCAGGCCGCTCTTGCTGGCCAGCACCGTGTGTTCGCGGCTGATTTTCTTGGTGTTGTCACCATCGTCGTCCTGCGGCTTGACCAGGGGGCGCAAACCGACCCAGATGCTGCGGATGTCTTCCACGCCGGGGGCGCGGGTGAGGTAGCGGGCGGATTCACCCAGAATGAAGCGGACCTCCTCACTGAAAGGCGCTGGTTCGCGCACGATGTCCTGGCGAGGGCTGTCGGTGGTGCCCAAAATGAGTTTGCCCAGCCATGGCACCGCAAACAGCACACGCCCATCGGCGGTTTTGGGCACCATCAGCGCGTGATCGGACGGCAGGAATTCGCGGTCCACCACGATGTGGACGCCCTGGCTGGGGGCCACGATGGGCTTCACAGGCCGTCCGGTGGCCTCGCCGTCCATCTGGCGCAGGGTGTCAACCCATACACCCGTGGCGTTCACCACCGTGCGGGCACGCACGCTGAATTGTTGGCCGGAGGCTTCGTCTTCGCAGACGAAGCCCACCACCTTGCCGCTTTCATGAATGAGCGAGCGCGCCGGGCAGTAGTTGACGAGCAGCGCACCGCGGCTGGCAGCGGTGCGCGCAAGCGCCAAGGCCAAGCGGGCATCGTCAAACTGGCCATCCCAATACTTGACGCCGCCCTTGAGCCCTTCGGTGCGGGCGGTGGGCAGACATTGCAGCGTGCGGGCGCGGCCCAGGAACTCGGTGGCACCCAAGCCCGCCTTGCCGGCCAAAGCGTCGTACATCTTGAGCCCGACGCCATAGAACGGCGTCTCCCACACATGGTAGGACGGCATGACAAAGGGCAAAGGCTGCGCGAGGTGCGGAGCGTTGTTCAGCAGGGTCGTGCGCTCATGCAAAGCTTCGCGCACCAAGGCGATATTGCCTTGGGCCAGGTAACGGACACCACCATGCACCAGCTTGGTTGCGCGCGATGACGTGCCCTTGGCAAAGTCGTGCGAGTCCACCAGAACCACACTGAACCCACGTGCGGCCGCGTCCAGAGCCACGCCCAGCCCCGTTGCGCCGCCCCCGATGACGGCCAGGTCATAGGTGCGCGGTTGTGCCAGGCGCGCGAGCAGATCGGCACGCCGGGTGGGAAGGGGGGGCGAAGGCTGGGTGGATGTGGTGTTCATGGTGTGATGTCCATGTTGAAGGGGAGCACCATGGATGCTTCCGGAGGAATGAATCAATGTTCGTTTCGATTCATTTTTATTCTTTTTTGATCATATCAAATCGATATTCATCCTAGAAGCATTCCTTTATTTTCGATTTAAAGTGTAGGCACTGCGTCATCTGTAATCCCACGTGAATACAAACCCCCGACAACTGCTGCTGCTGGAGGAAGTGCGCACCCGCAAGTCCGCCACAGTGGAACAACTGGCCGACACGCTGGGTGTGACCCTGCAGACCGTGCGCCGTGACGTGCAGCGGCTGGCCGAATCGGGCCTGCTGACCCGCTTTCACGGCGGCGTGCGCGTCCCCAGCTCCACCGTGGAAAACCTGGCCCACACCCAGCGCGAAACCCTGAATGCGGAAGGCAAGGCGCGCATTGCACGCGCCGTGGCCAAGCAGGTGCCCAACGACTGCTCGCTGATCCTGAACATAGGCACCACCACCGAAGCCATTGCCAAGGCACTGCTGCACCACCGCGGCCTGAGGGTGATCACCAACAACCTGAACGTGGCTGGCATCCTGAGCAGCAACCCCGACTGCGAAGTCATCGTGGCCGGCGGCGTGGTGCGCGCCCGCGACCGAGGCATCGTGGGCGAGGCGGCGGTGGATTTCATACGGCAGTTCAAGGTGGATATCGCGCTCATCGGTGTCTCAGGCATCGAGCCGGACGGCTCGCTGCGCGATTTCGATTACCGCGAGGTGAAGGTGGCGCAGACCATCATTGCCCACGCCCGCGAGGTGTGGCTGGCCGCCGACCACAGCAAGTTCAACCGCCCGGCGATGGTGCAGCTGGCCACGCTGGATCAGATCGGCCGCCTGTTCACCGACGCGCCGCCGCCAGAGCCTTTTCCTGCCCTGCTGCAGGACGCAGGCGTGGCGTGCACCGTCGCAACCTAGCTTCCCCTATCCTTTGCCACCATGACCTACCTGCTCGCACTCGACCAAGGCACCTCCAGCTCCCGCAGCATCGTCTTTGATGAACACGGCCACATCGTGGCGCAGGCACAGGTGGAGCTACCGCAGATTTACCCGCAGCCCGGCTGGGTGGAACATGACCCGCTGGAAATCTGGCGCACGCAGTTGGGCACCGCACGCGATGCGCTGGCCAAGGCAGGCATTGCAGCCAGCGCAGTGCGCGCCGTGGGCATCACCAACCAGCGCGAAACCACGGTGCTGTGGAACCGCAAGACCGGCAAACCCGTGCACCACGCCATCGTGTGGCAAGACCGCCGCGCCGAGCCGGCCTGCGCGCAGCTGCGCGAGCAGGGCCATGCGCCAGCCATTCAAGCCAAGACCGGCCTGCTGATTGATGCCTATTTCTCGGGCACCAAGCTGCAGTGGCTGTTGGACAACGTGCCCGGCGCACGCGAAGCGGCGGAGCGTGGCGAGTTGGCCTTTGGCACGGTGGACAGCTGGCTGATATGGCAACTCACCCACGGCCAAGTGCACGTGACCGACGTGAGCAACGCCTCGCGCACCATGCTGTTCAACGTACACACCAACCAGTGGGACGACGACCTGCTGGCCCTGCTGCGCATTCCCAAATCGCTGATGCCACAGGTCCAGCCGTCGAGCTCCCACTTCGGCGACATCGCGCCCGACCTGCTGGGCCACGGCATCCGCATCGGCGGCGTGGCGGGCGACCAGCAGAGTGCGCTGTTTGGCCAGGCGTGCTTTACGGCGGGCATGGCCAAGAACACCTATGGCACGGGTTGCTTCATGCTGATGCACACCGGCCACACATTTCAGACAAGCCAGAACGGCTTGCTCACCACCAGTGCAGCACAAGTCTCGGCGTCCCCAGAGTTCGCGATGGAAGGCAGCGTGTTCGTGGGCGGCGCCGTGGTGCAGTGGCTGCGCGACGGCCTGCGCGCCATTGCGTCGAGCAGCGAGGTGCAGTCCCTGGCCGAGAGCGTGCCCGACTCTGGCGGCGTGATGATGGTGCCCGCCTTCACCGGCCTGGGCGCGCCCTACTGGAAGCCCGACGCACGCGGCACCATCACAGGCCTCACGCGCGGCACCACCATTGCCCACATCGCCCGCGCCGCGCTGGAAAGCATTGCCTACCAGAGCGCCGCCCTGCTGCAGGCCATGGGCCGCGACGCCGTGGCCGCCGGCGGCGCGCCGGTGAGCGAGCTGCGTGTGGACGGCGGTGCCAGCGTGAACGATCTGCTCATGCAGTTCCAGGCCGACCTGCTGGGCATTCCGGTGGTGCGCCCGGCGGTGATCGAAACCACCGCCTTGGGCGCGGCCTACCTGGCAGGCCTGTCGAGCGGCGTGTACGGCAGCACCGCCGAACTCTCCCAACTCTGGCGCGCCGACCGCCGATTTGTGCCCACGCTGGGCAAAGCACGCGCGCAGGCGCTGATGGCAGACTGGGAACGCGCCGTGCGGCAGACCACAGTGGAGTGACGGACCCATCACCTGGGCGCGCGCCGCGGCCCAGTCTGTGTGGCCGCTACCATCGTGGCCCTTCTTTCTGTTGTTGTTTGCTTTGTCCTCGCACGCTGCCACACCATGAGCACTACCGCCGCCTCCCCTTCCCTTCCCACCATCGCCTTCATCGGCGGGGGCAACATGGCCAGCGCCATCATCGGCGGTCTGGTCCGCCAGGGCCACCCGGCCAGCCAGATCGAGGTGGTCGAGCCCTTTGCCCCCACGCGCGAAGCCCTGCTCAAAAACTTCGGCCTTGAGGCCCAGGCCGAAGCGGGCCCGACCCTTCAGCGCGCCAGCATTGTGGTGTGGGCAGTCAAGCCCCAGACCTTCAAGGACGCCGCCGCACAGGCTCGCGCCCACACCGCC
>JBCNOJ010000336.1:0-5762 GCA_039593925.1 Acidovorax sp. | reverse complement strand
TCTGGGTTGCCATTGGGGCCTTCGGGGTTCACGTAGATCAGCCCCATCTGCACGGCGGCCAGCGGGTTGGCCAGGTCGCGCTCGCCGCTGTAGCGCTTGTCACCGCCAAGCCAAGTGGTTTCTGCGCCCCAGTACACATTCTCATCGGGCTCCCACACGTCGGGGCGGCCACCGGCAAAACCGAAGGTCTTGAAGCCCATCGATTCGAGCGCCACGTTGCCCGTGAGGATCATCAGGTCCGCCCAGGAGATCTTGCGGCCGTACTTCTGCTTGATGGGCCAGAGCAGGCGCCGCGCCTTGTCCAGATTGGCGTTATCGGGCCAGCTGTTGAGCGGCGCAAAACGCTGCTGCCCTGCCCCCGCACCACCGCGGCCATCGGCCAGGCGATAGGTGCCCGCGCTGTGCCAAGCCATGCGCACAAACAGCGGGCCGTAGTGGCCGAAGTCTGCAGGCCACCAGTCCTGCGAGTTGGTCATCAGCGCATGCAAATCGGCCTTCACGGCGGCCAAATCGAGGGTCTTGAATTCTTCGGCGTAGTTGAAACCGTCGCCCATTGGATCAACCAACGGCGAGCTCTGGTTCAACGGGCGCAAGTTGAGTTGGTTGGGCCACCAGTCGGCATTGCCACGGCCTTTGGGCGCGGCGCTCTGGGTGTGATCGAAGGGGCACTTTGCGTCTGTCGTCATGGGTCACTCCTTGTTATGGCTGATGAACGTCGTCGATCCTAAGGAATGCGCCCACGAATGAAAACACAATCATTCTCATAAAGGCGATAGTTTTTATCAAAATCAGCCGATTCTCATGGAACGTGGAGTTCAGGCGGGCGCATCGATCGGGCGCTGTGTTCTCTGACCAAATCAACGCCAGGGCAGTGCTGCGGCGCTACCAGGGCGCAGCGGGCAGACCGCTAGTTGTCTTGCGCGGCGCTCAGCGCCCCTGGGTGCGCAGCAGCGCATCCAGCCGAGGGTAGACGCGGCGGGCATTGCCGCCGAACAGCTTGTGCCGGTCCGGCTGGTTGATGCCCTGCACCGCGTCCACATAGCGGCGCGTGTCATCGAAGTGGAAGCCTGTCTCGGGATCCACGCCTTTGACGGCGCCGAAGATCTCGGAGGCAAACAACACGTTGTCCGCCGGGATGACCTTCAGCAAAAGATCGATGCCCGGCTGGTGGTACACGCAGGTGTCGAAGAACACATTGCGCAACAGCTCGGACAGCGGCGGCCGCCCCAGTTGCTGGGCCAGGCCGCGGTAGCGCCCCCAGTGGTAGGGCACGGCCCCACCGCCGTGCGGAATGACCAGCCGAAGCGTGGGAAAGTCCTTGAACAGATCCGACAGCACCAATTGCATGAAGGCCGCCGTGTCGCCATTCAGATAGTGCGCACCCGTGTGATGGAAGTTGGGGTTGCACGAACAGCTCACATGCACCATGCCAGGCACATCCAGCTCCACCATCTTTTCGTAGAGCGGGTACCAATAGCGGTCCGTCATCGGCGGGTCTGTCCAATAACCGTCCGACGGGTCGGGGTTGATGTTGCAGCCCACGAAACCCAGCTCGTTCACGCAACGCTCCAGTTCGGCGACACAGTTCGCCATGCCCGCGCGGGGCGACTGCGGCAGTTGGCACACGCCAGCGAACTCGCGCGGATACAGCTGAGTCACTCTGTGGATCAGATCGTTGCAGGCCTGTGCCCAGTGCTGGCTCGTGACTGCATTGCCCACGTGGTGCGCCATGGCACCGGCCATGGGAGAGAACACCGTCATGTCCACGCCGCGCTGGCGCTGCGTGGCAATCTGATGGGGCTCCAGGCTGTCGCGGATTTCGTCGTCGCTGATGCGCACGTCCGGGCTCAACGCCGGAGCCCCCGGCTCCGACAGCAGCGCCATCTGCCGGCTCCGGTATGCGTTGAGCGCCTTCGGCGCGGTGGTGTAGTGGCCGTGGCAATCGATGATCATGTGAGTTCTCCGTGGCGCGGCGCGCCATCGGCCCCCATGCAGTGGCGCGCCCCAGTCAGGGCCGCCACCGAGGGGTTGCCGCGTCAATTCAGTTCAATGCCCGCCTCGCGGATCACCTTGTCCCACTCAGCCGTCTCCTTGCGGGTGCGTTCGGCCAGCGCCTGGGGTGTGCTGACATGCAGGTCCACACCCAAAACACCGAGCCGTTCGTCGAAGGCCTTGTCTGCGCCCAGTTTTGCCAGCGCCGCGCTGAGTTGGGCCATTACCGGAGCGGGCAGCGCAGCCGGTCCGTAGATGCCGTACCACGTGGTGTACTCAAAGCCCGGCACACCAGCCTGCTTGATCACGGGAATGCCTCGGTAGGCCGGTGAGGGTGAAGGCCCTGTGACGCCCACGACGCGGATCGCCCCTTTGTCCACCATGCCCTTCATCGAAGGCAGGCTGCTGAACATGGCCTGCACCTGGCCAGAAGCCAGGTCCGTCATCGCCTGCGACGTGCCCTTGTACGGCACGTGCCGCACATCGATACCCGCTGCACGCATGAACAACTCGGTTCCCAGGTGCGCCAGCCCGCCGACGCCAGCGGATGCAAAGTTCACCTCGCCCGGATGCGCCTTGGCATAGTCGGTCAGCTCTTTCACCGTGCGCACGGGCAATTGGCTGGTCACGACCAACACGTGCGGGCTCATGCTCACCATGCCCACGGGCGACAGCTGGGTGAGGATGTCGACCCGGTTCTTCGCCAGCAGGGGCTGGACCACGACGTTGCCCGAGGCTGCAAACAGCAGCGTGTAGCCATCGGCCGCAGCACGGGAGACGGTGCCCAGCGCAGGAACACCGGCGCCGCCGCCCTGGTTCTCCACCACCAGGGGTTGCCCCAGGCTCTTGCCGAGCGAGATTGCCATCTCGCGGGCGATCACATCGGCCGGCCCTCCTGCTGCAAAGGGCACGATCATGCGGATCGGCTTGCTGGGATAGGCCGAGGCTTGGGCCATGGCCTGGGGCGCAATCAAGGCAGTGCAGGTACACAGGGCCGCGGTGAACAGGGCCCGCATCGTCGTCTTCATGTCTGTCTCCTGAGGTGTTTTCGTGGTCCGACCGTGGAACCCGATGTCCATCGTAGAAACGAAGCGCTGGCTTGCAAACCGCGTTACGACAGGCGTAACGCCTTGCCGATCATGGATGCCAGGTGGACCGAAGCGCCGCCACCGACACCCCGCCCAACGCCCACGAGATCTGCGCACCCGCGCGAACCACGGCCGGCGCACACGACAGGAGCAGCGCATCGGTCAGCCGTTCGATGGGGCCTGAAATGCTGACTGAACCCAGCACGGAACGCTGGGCTCCGTGCACCGCGGCCGATACGCTCGCAGCCGCCGCGCTGCGCTCACCGCGTGTGACGCAGTAGCCCTCCCGGCGGATGCGGTCGTAAGACTCACCCGGCTCACCCAGCGCCGCCAGGATCACCCGGCCTGCAGACCCCCGGTCCAGCGGCAGCAGCTCGCCAGACCGCACATGGTGCCGAATGCCACGCGGGCCTTCGCAGCGCAGCAGGCAACTGCGGATGTTGCCTTCGTACACATGGAACGACGCACTTTCCCCCGTGACTGCCGACAACTCCCGCAACTGCGGCTCGATCAAGACACCGACGTCGAACTGCGCCTGGTAACAGGCGCCCATCGCTCCCGCACTCGGCCCCAGGCGCCACGCCCCATCAGCGCGCTGCACCAGAAACCCCTCGCCCGCCAGCGTGCGGGCTAGCCGCAACACCGTGGGTTTGTGCATGCCAGTGCGCCGCCCGAGCTCTGCCAGCGATAAAAACGACTCCCCGCCGGAAAAAGCCTTGAGGATGGTCAGTGCGCGCGCGACCGACTGCACCTGGCCACTGTCGAGCGGCCCTGCCATGGCTTAAGGCGCCACACTCTGATGCAGAGGCAGCCCTTGCGTATCCATACTGGCGCGCAGGATGCTTCCATGCGTGGAGTCGGTCACATACACCGTGGCACGCCCTGCCCCACCGAACGCCAGGTTGGTGGTGGAGCTGCCCGGTGCGCCGCGCAGTACCTGCACCGGCTCGGCGCGGTGGTTCAGCACCCACACATAGCCCAGGCCGGGGTTGGCCACCAGCAAGCGGCCTTCAGCATCCACAGCCAGACCATCCGGACCGCTGGGGCCGTACGAGGTGAAGAACTGGCTGACCTTGGCCACGCTGCCATCGGGCAGCAGCGGCACGCGCCACACGCAGTTGCCGCGCGTCACGGCCAGGTACAACACGCGGCCGTCGGGCGACAGGGCCACGCCGTTGGGGCTGGGCACGTTGTGCAGCAGCAGGTCGAGCTGTCCGTTGGGCCGCAGGCGGTACAGGCGGCCACTCGGGTCGTGCAGGCCGCTCTGGCCCTGGTCGGTGAAATACAGGTTGCCTTCGGCGTCAAAGATCAGATCGTTCACACCCTTGAAGCGCTCGCTGTTGCGGCGCTGCAGGTACGGGGTGACCGCGCCCGTCGCCACGTCCAGTTGCATCAGGCCGTTCTTGTAGTCGGTGATGAGCAGCGTGCCGGGCTTCAAGAACTTCAGGCCGTTGGGTTCGCCGTCGTACTCGGCCACCAGCGTCCATTCGCCTTGCGGGTTGATGCGAAAGACCCGGCCCCAGGGGATATCGCTGACGTAGAGGTTGCCCGCATCGTCAAACACCGGGCCTTCCAGAAAAGAATCGGTGATGGTGCCGCCCCGGTTGGCGTCGGCCCAGTCGCTGCGCTCGCGGCGGCGAAAGTGCTCGGGCATGGTGGTGAACACATCGAGGTCGCGAACCTCAGGGGCTTGCAGCAAAAACATGGCGGGTCTTTCCAATTCGTTCAGATGACTCGTTCAAGCGGGGGCGGCGGTATCGAAACCATACAGCCGCGCCGGGTTGTCGACCAGGATGCTGTCCATGGCGGCCTCGCTGCCAGCCCAGGCCTGCAGCAAATCCACCAGATCGGCGTCGTTCACGGTGCCAGGGGTCTCGGTGGTGTGCGGCCAGTCGCTGCCCCACACCAGGCGCTCGGGCGCGGCCTGCACGAGCGCGCGGCCCAGCGGCACAGTATCGGCATAGCTGGGGCCCTGCACCTGGGAACGCATATAGGCGCCAGAGAGCTTGACCCAGCAACGGCCACCATCGAGCAAGCGGCGCAGCACACCATAGGCCTCGGCCGATGGGCCTTCGGCCGGATCCATGTGGCCCATATGGTCGATGACCAAGGGCACCGGCAGCTGCTGCAGCACCGGCTGCAGTTCGATGATCTGCGCCGCCTCGGCAAACACCTGGATATGCCAGCCGCTACAGTCCGGGTGGCGCGCCAGCTTCTGCGCCAGGGTCTGCAGCATCCCGGGCGTTGTGGTGCCCCAGGACTGGGGCGAGACAAAGTTCACCCGCAGCCCACAGACGCGCCGCGTGGCCAGGCGGGCCAGCTCGGCATCGCTCACGTCCGCATCCACCACCGCCACGCCGCGCGCGCTGTCGCCCAGTTGGTCGAGCGCATCCAGGGTGCAGGCATTGTCGGTGCCATAGGTGGATGGCGTGACCACCACCGTGCGCATTGTGCCCAGGCGCTGCTGCAGCTGGCGGTAGGCTGCTACCGGCGCATCAGGCGGCCTGCGCGGCCAGTGTGCCGACGGCGCAAAGCGCGTGTCAAAGATGTGCATATGGCTGTCGCAGGCCAGCGCAGGCAGGCTGCGCGCGGGCCGGTTCAGGCCGACCGAATGCGGCACGGGGATGGAGAGATCAGGCAAGGTCATCGCGGTGCAGGCGTTTCATGAAGGCGGGGCTGGCC
>JBCNOJ010000335.1:0-5782 GCA_039593925.1 Acidovorax sp. | reverse complement strand
TCTGCCAATGCCGGGTACGGAACTCCTGCCATAGCAGAGCCAGCACTGGCTCCTTCAGGGCCGCCACCTCGCCATAGCGCACGGTGGCGCTGCCGCGCACGGCCTGCAGGCGTTGCTGGAAGTCGCTTTCGGCCACCAGCGCCTGGGCGGCGGCGCAGTGCGCGAATTCCGGCACGGCCGAGACGTCGATGTGCATGGCGTTCAGCGCCAGACGGCTACTGGGGCTGTAGGGGCTGGCCTGCTCGGGGCGTTCGGTGCGCAGGGCGTGCAGCGGGCTCACGCCCACGAAGGCCGCGCCTTGCGCCGCCGCCAGCTGCACCAGGCTGCACAGGTCGGTGAAATCGCCGATGCCCCAGTTGCGCCCGGAGCGCAGGGCGTACATCTGCGCGTTGATGCCCCACCAGCGCTCGCCGGCCTGCAGCCCCTCGGGCAGCCAGCAGCGGCGCGGGGCGGCGATGAGCAGGTGCTCCTGGCCGCCGGTGCGCAGCAGGTAGTAGCCCGCGGACAGCGTGGCCGGCAGTTCGGCGGTGCTGCCAGAGCCTTGCAGCAATGGCGGTGCACCGACCTCTTCGGGCAGCAGTTGCCAGGGGCCGTCGGCCCCCAGGGGCACGGCTGTTGCCTGACCCTGCTCCACGACGATGGGGGGCGGCACCTCGCGGTCGGCATGCCCGCCCATGGCGGCCAGGGCCCGGGCCAGGACCTCGGGCGCCACCGTGAGCGTCTCGCCCCAGAAGCTGGCGTATTCGGTGGCGATGCCGGCGCGCTCCGCCCGGTGGTGCAGCCCGTCCATGCCCAGCACGTCCATGCCCAGCACGTCCGGGGCCGGAGTGCCCTGGCTCATGGCGCGGCCTCGCTGTGTTCGCTGCAGGTCCAGCGGGCGGACCAGGGCGCCCAAGGCGCGCCATCTCCTGCCCAGCGGTGGCTGAACACCTCGGCAGCTTGGTTCGTCGGCCCCTGCGCCGACACGAGGGCCATGGCCGCATCCGGACCCAGATTCATTTCCATCACCAGGCTCGCTCCATCCTCATAATGCCATGCGACCCGGATGCCGCTTTCGCCCACGAATTCCGCCGTGTGCCCTTCGCGGCGCAGCTGCCGTGCCCGGGGTTGCAGCCAGGTGCGGCGCGCCGCCAGCGCCTGCTGCACCAGGGCGCGCCGCGCCTGGCCGGCCGGGGTGGCCGACTCGTCCCACTGCAGCTGGCTGGCATGCAGCGTGGCGGCGTCGCAGGGGTCGGGCAGCGCGGCATCGCCGCTCACCACGTGGCCGAACTCGCGCGCGCGGCCTTCGCGCACGGCATCGCGCAGCGGGCCGTCCCAGTTGGCAAAGTACAGGAAAGGCGTGGTCGCAGCAAACTCGTCGCCCATGAACACCATGGGCGCGGCCGGGGTCAGCAGCGCCAGCAGCAGCGCCAGTTCCACGCCCTCGGTGGGCGCCAGCCGGCCCAGGCGTTCGCCGAAGGCACGGTTGCCGATCTGGTCGTGGTTGCCGATGAAGTTCACCATGCAGCCCAGCGGCACCGGCGCGCCGCCGGCCACGCTGGCCGCCTCCGGGAAGGCGAAGCCATGGGTCAGCACACGCGCCAGCAGCGCCAGTGGGTGGCGCGCGAACTTGGCATAGTAGCCCTGAGATTCCCCGGTCAGCGCCACGTGAACGGCGTGGTGGAAGTCGTCGTTCCACTGCGCGTCGTACCGCCCGGGCTCGGGGGTGGGAGCCAGCCGCGCGGGCTGGTTCTTCTCGTTCTCCAGCACCAAGTGGACTTGGCGGCCCTCGGTCGCGGCCAGTTCGCGCACGCGGGCGCTCAGCGTGTGCAGGATGTCGGGCCGGCTGTCGTCGGCGATGGCATGCACTGCATCCAGGCGCAGGCCATCCATGCCGAACTCCTCGATCCAGTAGAGCGCGTTGTGCACGAAGAACTCTCGCACCACGGCGCTGCCTTCCTGGTCGAAATTGATCGCCGCGCCCCAGGGGCTTGCATGGCTGCTGGAAAAGAACTGCGGCGCATAGGCATGCAGGTAGTTGCCGTCGGGCCCGAAATGGTTGTAGACCACGTCCAGGAACACGCACAGGCCGAGCGCGTGCGCCTCGTCGACGAAGCGCTTGAGTTCCTCCGGGCTGCCATAGGCCGCATGCGGCGCAAAAGGCAGCACCCCGTCGTAGCCCCAACCCCATTGCCCGCCAAAGCTGGCCACCGGCATCAGCTCGATGGCGGTGAACCCCAGCGCCGCCAGCTCGGGCAGCCGGCGCATGGCGCCGTCATAGGTCCCCGCGGGCGTGAAGGTGCCCACGTGCAGTTCGTAGAAGACCAGTTCGTGCCAGGGGCGACCCGCCCACTGCGTCTTCCAGGCATGGGATGCAGGCTCGATGAGCACGCTGGGCTCGTGCGGGCCCCAGGGGTTGCTGCGCGAGGCCGGGTCGGGCACGCTGAGCTTGCCGTCGATGACCCAGCGGTAGGGCGTGCTGGCACCCGCATCGGCGGCCTGCGCCTGCCACCAGCCGCCGTCGGCCCTTGCGGCCGGGATGCTGCGGGCCGCGGCCTTGGGGGATGGGCGGTACCACAGGGCGGCCTGCCGCGCGTGGGGGGCCCACAGGGAGAAGCCGGCGCCGCCTGCGGCTAGGAGCCGGGCGCCGAAGGGCATGGTGTGGGCGCGTTTCATGCAGCAGCGGTGGCGTGCGCTGATGCCTTGGCCGGAGCGAACGGCGCCGTCAGCACCGCCATGGATCGCGCCAGCAGCGTGTGCTGCCCGCCGGCCGCCACCGTGGGGGCGCCTGCAGCATCGGCGTCCACGGCCAGCACGGTGGCATCGCGCGTGTCCACGCGCAAGGTCCAGGTGCGGCCGACCTCGTCAACGGGCAGTGTGAAGATGGCATCGGCATCGCTGGCGTTGAACAGCAGTATCACGGCCAGTTCCTCTTCGGCCACGCTCTCCATCACCGCCGCCACGCAGCGCACGGCCGGGTCGTTCCATTCTTCCGCCGTCATGGCCATGCCCCAGACGCTGTGCCAGGCCACGGTCACGTGGTGGGGCAGGCCGGCCTCGTCCACCGGCCAGACCGCAGGCCGCACCACGGGCAGCGCGCGGCGCAGGGCCAGCAGGGCTTGGGTGTAGACCTGCAGGTCGCCATGCCCCTCGGCCCGGGCCCAGTCGTACCAGGACAGCGGGCCGTCCTGGCAGTAGCCGTTGTTGTTGCCTTGTTGGGTGCGCCCGAGCTCATCGCCCCCCAGCAGCAGCGGCGTGCCGTGCGACAGGAACAGCGTGGCCAGGAAGTTGCGCACTTGGCGTGCGCGCAGGGCCAGCACCCCGGCATCGTCGGTGTCGCCCTCGGCGCCGCAGTTCCAACTGCGGTTGTGGGACTCGCCGTCCTGCCCGCCTTCGCCATTGGCCTCGTTGTGCTTCTCGTTGTAGCTCACCAGGTCAGCCAGGGTGAAGCCATCATGTACGGTGACCATGTTCACGCTGGCCGTCGGCCGGCGCCGGCGCGGCTGGTACATGTCGGCCGAGCCGCACAGGCAGGCCGCAAAGGCCTGCAGGCTTCCATCGGCATTGATCCAGTAGTCACGCACCGCGTCGCGGTAGCGGCCGTTCCACTCCATCCAGCCGACCGGAAAACCGCCCAGTTGGTAGCCATAGGGCCCCAGGTCCCAGGGTTCGGCGATCAGCTTGGTACGCGCGAGCACCGGGTCCTGCGCCAGCGCGGCGAAGAACGGTGCGCGCAGGGTGTAGGCGCCCGCGGCGTCGCGCCCGAGCGCCGAGGCCAGGTCGAAGCGGAAGCCGTCCACATGCATCTCCTGCACCCAGTAGCGCAGGCTGTCCATCACCAGCTGCAGCGCAGGCGGGCTGCTGGTGTCCACTGTGTTGCCGGTACCGGTGTAGTCCATACACATGCGCCGATCTTCGGCCAGCCGGTAGTAGGCGGCGTGGTCTATGCCCTTGAGGCTGAGCGTGGGCCCTAGGTGGTTGCCTTCGCCCGTGTGGTTGTAGACCACGTCCAGGATCACCTCCAGCCCGGCGGCGTGCAGCGCCTTGACCATGGCCTTGAACTCGTCCACGCCCCCGTCATTTCCGGCACGCGCCGCGTAGCGCGGCTCCGGGGCGAAGAAGGCCACGGTGTTGTAACCCCAGTAGTTGGCCAGCTGCATCTCCACCAGCCGGTGGTCGTCGATGAAGGCCTGCACGGGCAGCAGCTCGATGCTGGTCACGCCCAACTGCTTGAAGTGGGCGATGGCCGCCGGCGAGGCCAGGCCGGCGTAGGTTCCGCGCTGGTGTTCCGGGATGTCTGGGTGGGTCTGCGTGAAACCCTTGGCGTGCACCTCATAGAACACCGTGTCGCGCGCCGGAATGCGGGGTGGTGCATCGTCGCCCCAGTCGAAGCGCGAGCGCACCACCCGGGCCTTCACCGCCGTGCGGCCGTTGTCGCGGGTGCCGGGCACCAGGTCTTGCTCAGCCTGCGCGAGCTCGTAGCCGAACTGGTCGGGCGCACCGCGCACCGGCCGGTCCAGCGCCCGCGCATAGGGGTCCAGAAGCAGCTTGGCGCTGTTGCAGCGCAGCCCCTGTTCGGGTTCATAGGGGCCGTGCACGCGCAGGCCGTACTTCTGGCCGGCTTTCACACCGGCCACGTGGCCGTGCCAGACGTTGTCTGTCAGGCAGGGCAGGGCGATGCGGTCGAGTTCGCGGTCGTTCTCGGAGTACAGGCAGATCTCCACCCGCGTGGCCACGGACGAGTACACCGCGAAGTTCACGCCGAGCTTGTCCACCGTGGCCCCCAGGGGCCAGGGGCGACCGTTGCCGACCTGCTTCATGGGCCTGGAAGGAGCGCGCGGGCGGGTGAGGGCAGGCAGCGGTCCTGCGGAATGGACGGCCGGCTTCATGCGGCGGCACGAAAATCATCCACCGCCAACGCCACTGGTGGGCGCACCCGGTCCACCTTGAGGCTGCTGCTCACCACGCTGCCGTGCGCGGGAAAAAACTGGCGCGGCACGACGACGATGCCGCTTTCGGTGACATGGAAGCGCTTGCGGTCCTGCTCCAGATCAAAGCCGATGCGCTCGCCCGGCGGTATGTCGTTGTCCTGGTCGATGATAGCGCGACGTATCTGCGCGCCGTGTCCGATGCGCGAGCGTTCCATCACGATGCAGTGCTCCAGCCGGGCATCGCGTTCCACCATCACCGAGCGGCGCAGCATGGCATGGTCGAGCGCAGCGCCATCGACGATGCTGCCCGAACCCACCACCGAGCGGTGGATCAGCCCGTTCTCGATCTGGGCCGACTCGGCCTGGTCGGGGCTGGCGTAGATCGGCCATTCGCGGTTGGTCATGCGAAAGCGCGGCGTCGCGCCCAGGGTGTCGAAGTGCGCGTCAAAGTACGCGTCGATGGTGCCCACGTCCCGCCAATAACCGTGCTCCTCATAGGGCGCCGTGCCAGGGATCTCGTTGGCCGTGAAGTCATAGGCCATCAGCCGGTGCGACTGCAGCATGGTGGGCAGGATATCGCGGCCGAAGTCGCTGTGGCCGGTGGCATGGGCCTTTTTCAATGCTTCCAGCAGCACGTCGGCATTGAACAGGTAGTTGCCCATGGATGCCAGTGCGTGGGTGCTGCTGCCGGGCATGGGGTTGGGCAAGGTCTTGGGCTTTTCCACGAAGTTGGCGATGCGGTGGTGCGCGTCCACCTCCACGATGCCGAACTGGTTGCATTGCGACAGCGGTACGGGCAGGGTGGCCACGCTCACGTGGGCGTTGCTGGCGCGGTGGAAGTCCACCATCTGGCGCACGTCCATGCGGTAGAT
>JBCNOJ010000334.1:0-5844 GCA_039593925.1 Acidovorax sp. | reverse complement strand
GGACAAAGCGGGCGAGGATGGCACCCTGCCCGTAGCCCTGCGAGCCATCGCAGAGCAGGCCCGGCCCGTGGTGGTTGTGGTACGTGTAGGCGTGGGCGTTGCCAGCGGCGAAGGTGAAGACGCTGTGACGGCCGAAGCCGCGCAGACCAGCCTGGTGATCGGCACCAACACCGGCGGCAACCGCACGGGCATTCAGGCCCTTTTGACCGCCCAGCAGAAACTGGGCGTGAAGCCCCGCATTCTGGGTGCGCCTGGCCTGGACACCAAGCCTGTAGCCGACGCCCTCACCAGTGCAGCCGAGCAGCTGCGCGCTATGGCCTACGTGTCGGCACACGGCGCGGAGGATGTGAGCCAGGCCCTGGCCTACGCCGAAGGGTTCGGCAAGCGCGAAACCATGGTGATCTGGCCGGACTTCAAGGCCTGGGACACCGAGGCAAACGCAGCAGTGCCAGTGCCTGCAGTGGCCTACGCAATGGGCCTGCGCGCCAAGATCGACCGGGAGCAAGGCTGGCACAAGAGCCTGTCGAACGTGCCCCTGAACGGCCCGGTGGGTATCACCAAAGACGTGTACTTTGACCTGCAGAACCCGGCCAGCGACACCACGCTGCTGAACGAAGGCAACGTGACCACGCTTATCAACTATCAGGGCTACCGCTTGTGGGGGAGCCGCACCTGCTCCACCGAAGAACTGTTCCGGTTCGAGACTGCCACCCGCACGGCGCACGTGCTGGCCGACACGGTCGCAGAAGGGCATTTCGAGTTCATCGACAAGCCGCTGCACCCCAGTCTGGTGAAAGACATCATCGAGGGCATCAACGCACGGTTCCGCTCGCTCAAGGCACAGGGCTACATCCTCGACGGCAAGGCCTGGTTTGACACCGAGGTGAACACCACCGAGACCCTCAAGAGCGGCAAGCTGGTGATTGACTACGACTACACGCCCGTGCCGCCCCTTGAAGACCTGGGCTTTCAGCAGCGCATCACGGACAAGTATTACGCCGACTTCGCGCTGCGCGTGGCAACCGGCCAATAACCACCCAACTTTAGGAGCACACCGCCATGGGACTGCCACGCAAACTTACCCACTTCGCCACCTTTGTGGATGGCACCAACTACATGGGCGAAATGCCTGAAGTGACCCTCCCCACCCTCACCCGCAAGATGGAGGAATACCGGGGCGGCGGCATGAACGGCCCCATCGATCTGGACATGGGCCAGGAAAAGATGGAAGCCGAGCTGAAAGGCGCAGGCTGGATCAAGGGCCTGATGAGCAAGTGGGGCGCAGGCAAGCACGACGCGCTGATGCTGCGGTTTGCTGGCGCAGTGCAGACCGAAGAGGACGAAGCGCCCACCGTCGTGGAAGTCGTCATGCGCGGGCGCCTGTCCGAAATGGATCCCGGCAGCGCCAAGGCTGGCGAGCTGATCGAGCAGACCTACAAGTACGCGCTGACCTACTACAAGCTGACAGTGGACGGAGAGCAGATTCTGGAAATCGATCTGGTGAACCTGGTCGAAATCGTTCACGGCGAAGACCGCCTGAGCGCCGTTCGCGCGGCGCTGGGCGTGTAAAGGCACAGTTTTCAGGGGGGCCTTTGTGAGAAGGCCATTTGCCGCTGCCCTGTAGCCAACGCGGGGCAGCGGCCTTTTTTTTGGATCGCATGACATGACCACCAACACCGACACCACCGCACCAGCTGCACCGGCAAATACTGCCGCCACTGTCACGCTGGAATTCCCCATCACCCGGGGCGCCAGCACCATCACCCAGCTGCACCTGCGAAAGCCCAAGGCTGGCGCACTGCGCGGCATCAACTTGGCCGAGCTGCTGCAGCTGCGCGCCGAAGCCGTGATGCTGCTGCTGCCTCGCATCACAGAACCCCCACTGCTCAAGCACGAAGTGGAGGCCATGGAACCGGTGGATCTGATCGCCTGCGCAACGGAGGTGGTTGATTTTTTGGTACCGCAGGCGACTCTGGCGAAGGCCCACGCCGCCCAGAAGGAAGCGGCATTCCTCAACGAGTAGAGGAAGCCATGGCCGATATTGCGGCCGTGTTCCATTGGCGCCCGGCTGACATGGACCCCATGGAGCTGGGCGAGCTGATGCACTGGCAGGCACTGGCTATCGACCGATTCCAGCAGATGAACACCACCAAAAGCTGAGCACCATGGACAAACTCAAATTGCAGGTGCTGCTGGACATGGCAGACCGCGTTTCAGCCCCCCTCAAGCGGATTGGATCCGGCGCCCGTACCCTGGGCCGCGATCTGGACGAGGCACAGAAGGCCCTGCGGGGCCTGGAGCGCCAGCAGGCTGCCGTCGCAAGATATCGGGGCATGCAAGAGGGCTTGCGCGAAACAAAGGCCCGGCTGGACGCTGCGCGCACTGCCCAGCAGGCGCTGGTGGCAGAACTCAAGAAAGGCGGCGACGCGGCCAAGGCCGTGGGCGCCCAGTACCGAGCATCGAACGACGCGGTGAACAAGCTCACCCAGGCCCATGCTCGCCAGCTCGATCAGACCCGGCGCATGCGGCAGGGCTTGGCAGGCATGGGCATTACCAACGCGGCAGCGGACGAAAAGCGCCTGGCCGACGCGGTGGACCGCACGACAAAGGCCATAGAGCGCAAGCGAGCGGCCCAGGCACGCCTGGAGCGGCTGGAGGCGTCCACCAAGAAGGGCGCGGCCATCGGCGCCGGGATGGCCGCTGCGGGCGGGGCAAGCATCTATGCAGGCCGCCGCACCATGGAGGCAGGGGCAGCGCCCGCACGGTCTTTCATGGCGCACGAAGACGCAATGCTGGGCGTTGCGCGCCAGGTGCCAGGGGCGCGCGATGAGATGGGGAAACTGACGGCGGTGTATTCCGCCATCGAAGAACAGGTGCGCGCGCTGTCGCACAAGATCCCGCTGGCAACAACGGCGATTGCATCGATGTTTACGGCCGCCGCCCGCATGGAGGTGCCGACCGACAAGCTGAGCGAGTTCGTGCTGATGGCCTCAGAGATGGCAACCGCCTTCGACGCGGTGCCTGATGAGATCACCGAGTCCATGGGCAAGGTTGCCAAGAACTTCAAGATCGAGCTGACCAACATTCGCGGCCTTGCCGACACGATCAACTATCTGGATGACAACGCCATCAGCAAAGGCGCGGACATCATCGATTACCTGAACCGTACCAGCGGTGTTCTGTCCACGGTTGCCATGAGCGCCCAGAACGCCGCCGCCTTGGGCTCCACCCTGCTGACCCTGGGCGAACGGGCCGAAACAGCCAGCACGGCCACCAACGCGATCATGTCCAAGTTCGCGGCCGCCACCAAAGGAACCAAAAAATTCCAGTCAGCGATGGGCGAGCTTGGGCTGAGCAGCGAGGCTATCGAGCGCTCCATGACCAAAGACGCCACCGCCACGCTGATGCAGGTGATGGAGGCCATCGCCAAGGCGCCCGAGGCAAAGCGCATGGGCATCATGGTGGAGCTGGTGGGCATGGAGCACGCCGACACCCTGGCAAAGTTGGTGGACAAGCCGGACGAGCTGCGCCGCCAGCTGGCCCTGGCAGGCAGCAAGGAGGCGGCTGGATCCATGGCCCGCGAAGCATCAGCGCGCAACGCCACCATGAGCGCGCAACTGGTCATGTTCAACAACCGCATGTTCAACCTGAGCGCGGTTGTGGGCAGCAACCTGAAAAGCGCCTTCGCAGATCTGCTCACGGTGGTGAACCCTGCCCTGAAACGCCTCACCGCCTGGGTGCAGGCAAACCCCGGCCTGGTAGGCGGGGTGCTGAAAGCCACCATCGTGCTGGGCGCCCTCATGGCTGCAATGGGCGCCATCCTTGTTCCCTTAGGCCTGCTCTGGGCAAAGGCTGCCCTTCTGCGCTTTGTTCTGGTCAAGCTGGGCATGAGCCTGAGCGTGCTGGGACCGGTGACCCGGTTTGCAGGCGCTGTGCTGGGGCAGCTGGCGAGGCTGGGGCCGGTGCTGGCCGCTGCTTGGCGCATGGCACTGCCGGTGATCTTCATGGTGGGCCGGGGCCTCATGGTGCTGGCCCGCTTTCTGCTGGCTACCCCTTTGGGCCTTGCGCTGTCGCTGCTCGCCACGGCTGCATACATGGTCTACAGCCGGTGGGCCGACATGAAAGGCGGCGCCATCGCGCTGTGGACGGATCTGGTGGCGCTGAAAGATCGGTTCTTTGCAGCAGGCGCGGATCTGATCGGCGGCCTGGCCAACGGCGTTACGTCACGACTGGCCGCGCTGCGCGACACAGTGGTGGGCGTAGCCAGCAACGTGGCCGCATGGTTCAAGGAGAAGCTCGGCATCAACAGCCCCAGCCGCGTGTTCATGGAATACGGTGGCTGGATCTCCGAGGGTGCTGCCATCGGCATGCAGAAGGGCCAGCACCTGGCCGCAGCTGCGGCCGTGGGCCTGGCAGCCACCACAGCGGCCCCCATGGCACTGGCCGGGGGGTCAGCCTTGGCTAGGCCCGCCGGGGCCGCCATGGCCGCCCCAGCCGCTGGCAGCACCTACCAGATCACGATCAACGCCGCCCAAGGGATGGACGGGCAGGCCATCGCGCAAGCCGTGCGCGCGGAAATCGAGCGCATGGAGGCGGCCAAGCGCCGCAGGGTCAACAGCCAGATGAGCGACATGGAGTAAGCGCACATGAGCACCATGATGGCCCTGGGCCAGTTTGTTTTCGGCATGGATACGCTGGCCTATCAGGAGCTGCAGCGCAGCACCGAGTGGCGACACCCGACGAACAGCCGGGTGGGGGCGCGGCCCGCACGCCAGTTCATTGGCGTGGGTGAAGACACCATAACCCTCACCGGCTTGCAGGTGCCTGAGTTCCGAGGAAACCGGCGCAGCCTGGACGATCTGCGCGCCATGGCCGATGCAGGCAAGGCTTATGCACTGGTGGGCGGCACCGGGGTGGTGTTCGGGGCCTTTGTTATTCCGAGGGTGCAAGAAACCGGTAGCGTGTTCATTGCCGAGGGCATCGCCCGGCGGGTGGATTTCACGCTGGAGCTGGCCCGGGTGGATGACCACCTGGCCGACCCGGCGGGCGGTGCGGGATCCGGCGGCAACCCCGATGCCGACGACGACGACTTTTGGCAATGGTGGATGCCGTGACAGCTGCTGCACAAAAACCGGATTACCACCTGGTGGTGAACGGCCAGGACATTACCCCCCGGCTTTCGAGCCGCCTCATAGATCTGCGCCTGCGGGAGAGCAGGGGCGACGAGGCCGACCAGCTGGAGATCACACTGGACGATTCAGACGGGCGCATGGCTATCCCGAAAAAGGGGGCCACCATTGCCCTGCGCCTGGGATGGGAGAGCACCGGCCTGGTGGACAAGGGCACGTTCATCGTGGACGAAACCGAGCACCAGGGCACGCCCGACCAGATCCACATCACCGCACGCAGCGCGGACATGGCGAAGACACTGCGCACCCGCGCCAGCGGCAGCTGGCACGACACCACCGTGGGCCAGGTGGTGCGGGACATTGCCGCGCGCAACAACTTGCCCGCGCGCATTGACCCACAGCTGGCGAGCCGCAAGGTGCAGCACATCGACCAGACCAACGAGAGCGATCTGCACTTCTGCACCCGGCTGGCCCGGCAGCATGACGCCGTGTGCACCGTCAAAAAGGGCACGCTGGTGTTCCTGCGCACCAACTCACGGACCAACGCCAGCGGCCAGGCATTGGAGGCTCTGACCATCACCCGGGCAAGCGGCGATCAGCACAACTACCACACGGCCGAACGCACCACCTATACAGGTGTGCGGGCGTACTGGCACGACGCAGGCCGCGCCAGGCGCCGGGGCGTGCTGGCCGGTACCGACGAGGATGTGAAGGT
>JBCNOJ010000333.1:0-5847 GCA_039593925.1 Acidovorax sp. | reverse complement strand
GTGGAACATCTCCCAGCCCAGCTGTTCGATGGTGGCCTCGCCATCGGCGATCTTGCCGGCGTTGATGTCCATCAGGTCGTGCCAGCGGCGCGCCAGGTCGCTGCGCGTGGCCACCTTGACCACGGGGCATTCAGCCAGTCCGTAGGGTGTGCCCCGGCCGGTGGTGAACACGTGCAGGTTCATGCCCGCAGCCAATTGCAGCGTGCCGCAAATGAAGTCGCTGGCAGGTGTGGCGGCGTACACCAGGCCGCGTTGGTCGCGGCGCAGCTTCTCGCCCGGGGCCAGCACGTGCGCGATGGGCGCGGTGCCGCTCTTGATGATGGAGCCCATGGCCTTTTCGGCAATGTTGGACAGGCCGCCCGCCTTGTTGCCGGGCGTGGTGTTGGCCGCGC
This sequence comes from Acidovorax sp., assembly GCA_039593925.1. GTDB lineage: Bacteria > Pseudomonadota > Gammaproteobacteria > Burkholderiales > Burkholderiaceae_C > Acidovorax. The sequence continues at coordinate 5,455 of JBCNOJ010000333.1, read as the reverse complement.
GGTCCACGCGGCCACGGTCGAGGTAATTGTCGTACCAGCCCAGTTCGCGGACGATGGCCTCGGCCACCTCGGGCGTGGCGGCGCGGCTGGTGAGCTGCTCGACCGCATCGCGCACCTCGGTATTCTCGCTGAACATCACGGTTGCGCCGGCGCGCACCAGCAGGTCGGCACAAAAGCCCACGGCCGGGTTGGCGGTGACGCCCGAGAACGCATCGCTGCCGCCGCACTGCACGCCCAGCACCAGCTCGCTGGCCGGGATGGTCTCGCGGCGGCGGGCGTTCAGGCGTTCCAGATGCGGCCTGGCGCTTTGCAGGATGTCGTCCAGCATCGACATGAAGCCCACGTGGTGGTCTGCCTGCAGGCAGACCGTCTCGGGGCCGAGCGCGGGGTCGCGCTCATCCACGATGGGGAAACTGCCGGGCGGCAGCAGGCGGTCGGGCTGCAGCTTCTCGCAGCCCAGGCTCACCACCATGACCTCGCCGCCGAAGTTGGGGTTCAGGCTGATGTGCTTGAGCGTGCGGATGGGAATGACCGCGTCGGGCGCGTCGATGGCCACGCCGCAGCCGTAGGTGTGCTCCAGGCCGATCACGTCGTCGACGTGCGGGTAGTGCGGCAGCAGCTCGGTCTTGATGCGCTGCACGGCCTGCGCTACCACGCCGGCCACGCACTGCACCGTGGTGGTGATGGCCAGGATGTTGCGCGTGCCCACCGAACCATCGGCGTTGCGATAACCCTCGAAGGTGTAGCCCGTGAGGGGTTCGAGCACCGGGGGTTTCACCGTGGCCATGGGCAGGCCTTCGAGCGCGCGGGCCGAAGGCATCTGCAGCAGGCGCTCATGCACCCAGCTGCCTGCGGGGATGTCTTTCAGCGCATAGCCGATGGGCACGTTGTAGCGGCGCACCACGCCCCCTTCGGGGATGTCTGCCAGCGCCACCTTGTGACCCTGCGGCACCTTGTCGCGCAGCGTGATGCCGGCACCGGGCACGCCCTGGGGCAGCACAGTGCCAGCAGGCAGCCCACCGTCGTTGGCGACGATGGCTACGTTGTCTTGCGCATGCATTCGGATGGTGAGGGCTTCTCGCATCGTTCTCTTTTATCAATCGCAGTCTTGGGGGTCAGGGGGCTCGGCACCGCACATCATCTCCCGCCCTTCAGCACCAGGTCTGGCAACCACATCGAAAACTGGGGCACATACGTCACCAGCATCAACGCAACGATGAGCGCGCTGTAAAACGGCCAGATGGTCCGCATCACCTGCCCCACCGACACACCGCCAATCGCGCAGCCGATGAACTGTGTGGTGCCGACGGGGGGCGTATTGAGGCCCAGGGCGCAGTTGATCAGCATCACAATGCCGAACTGCTCGGTGCTCATGCCGAACTGCTGGCAGATGGGCAAAAAGATGGGCGTGCAGATCAGGATGGTGGCCGCCATGTCGAGGAAGGTGCCGAGGATGAACAAAATGATGTTCACGCACAGGAAGATCACCCAGGGCGATGTGCTCATGGACTTGAGCGCATCGCCGGTGAGTTCGGCCACGCCATACAGGCCGATCAGGTAGCCGAACATTGACGAGATGCCGATCAGCAGCAGCACGGTGCCCGTGGTCTTGACGGCCTTGGAGGCCGCCTTGAGAAACTGCTCGCGCGTCAGTTTCTTGTAGACGAACACTGAGAGCAGCAACGCCCAGATCACCGCCACCGAGGCAGATTCCGTGGCCGTGAACGCGCCCGACAAGATGCCCGCAATGATGATGACCACCACCGCCAGGCCCGGCACCGATGCCCGGAACGAGATCCACACAATCTCCCAGCCAGGGAAGGTGCCCGCAGGGTAGCCGCGCTTGACGGCCACCAGGTAGGCCGCCAGCAGGTTGCAAACGGTCAGCAGCAGTGCAGGCACGATGCCAGCCAGAATCAGCGCCGCAATGCTCACCTTGCCGCCGGCCGCCAGCGTGAAGATGATGAGGTTGTGCGACGTGGGCATGAGCGCGCCCACCAGCGAGGCGTGCGTGGTCACGTTCACTGCGTAGTCGGCGTGGTAGCCCTCTTTCTTCATCTGCGGAATCAGCACCGCGCCCATGGCAGAAACGTCGGCCACGGGCGAGCCCGAGACGCCGCCGAACAGCGTGCAGGCCAGCACATTGCTCATGCCCAGGCCGCCGCGCACATGGCCCGCCACGCTCTTGGCAAACACCACGATGCGGTCGGCGATGCCGCCGTACATCATGATTTCGCCCGCAAAGATGAAGAACGGAATCGCCAGAAACGAGAACGGGTTCATGCCCGAAATCATTTGCTGGAAGCCGACTGCCAGCGGCAGGCCTTCGTAGAGGATGGTGGCCAGCGACGACAGGCCGATGGAAAAAGCCACGGGCACGCCCAGCAGCAAGAGCAGCGTGAAACTCACGCACAGAATGGTCAACGCCATGATGGTGGAATCTTTATAGAGACGTTAGGGTGCGAAAGACGGGTAAAACCGTTCAATGCCAGGCAGGTTCCACTTCTTCTCCGCGCAGGATGGCGATGATGTGTTCCACAGAGAACATGGCCACCAGCACGCCGGCCATGGCGGGGGGCACGTACCTGAAGGCCTCTGAGATCCCGAGCGTGGGGATCTTGTAAGGAGCCACCGATTCGGCCAGCACGCCGCAGTTCCAGGCCATGACGATGCCGAACAGCAGCACCAGCGCGTGGATCAGCAGTTCGAGCTTGGTGCGCAACCAGTCGGGCGCCAGGACCAGAAAGGATTCGAGGCCGATGTGGCCCGCGTCACGCACGCCCACGGCCATGCCCAGCATGGTCACGTACAACACCAGCAGCACAGCGCCGCTTTCGGCCCAGGTGGGCGTGTCGTTAAAGATGTAGCGGCCGATGACTTGGTAAAGCACGGCACAGACCAGCAGCACCAACCCGCCTACGCCCAGTTGCAGACAGGTGCGCGCGATGAAAGCGCAGAGTCGCGTGTACATAGAGGACATTCAGAAATTCAGCACGGGCACCATGCTGGCTGCGGGGTGTCCACCCACCGCAGCCCGCACAGCAGCACGTGCCGGGGTTACTTCACTGCGTCGATGCGCTTGACCATGTCCTGGAGCTTGGCATCCTTCAGGAACTTGTCATACACCGGCTTCATCGCGACCTTGAAAGGCGCCTTGTCGACTTCCACGATCTCGGCCCCCCCGGCCTTGACGACGGCCAGCGATTTCTCTTCGCGCTCGTCCCACAGCTTTCGCATGTAAACCACCGACTCCTTGGCTGCTGCGCGGATCGCCTTTTGCTCGTCAGCGCTCAGCTTGTCCCACACGCGCTTGCTGAACAACAGAATCTCGGGCGCCATGGAGTGCTCGGTCTTGTTGAAATACTTGGCCACTTCGAAGTGGCGCGAGCTTTCGTAGCTGGGGTAGTTGTTTTCGGCCGCATCCACCAGGCTGGTCTTGAGCGCGGTGTAGACCTCGCCAAAGGGCATGGGGGTGGCGTTGGCGCCCATGGCTTCGAGCAGCGAGACCCACAGGTCGCTCTGCTGCACGCGCACCTTCAGGCCCTTGACGTCGGCCAGGGTCTTGATGGGTTTCTTGACGGTGTAGATGGAGCGTGCGCCGGAGTCATAGAACGCCAGGCCAACAAAGCCTTGTGATTCGCAATCCTTCAGGATTTCGTCGCCGATGGCACCGTCCAGCACCTTGCGCATGTGTTCCTTGTCGCGGAACAAAAACGGCATGGTAGGCACCATGGTGGCGGGGCAGATGTTATTCATCGGCGCGACGTTCACGCGCGTCATGGCGATGGCGCCCAGCTTGGTCTGCTCGATGGTGTCTTTCTCGATGCCGAGCGAGCCTTTGGCGTAGACCTTGATGCTGTGCTTGCCGCCCGTCGCTTTTGACAAGGTCTCGCCCATGTGCCGCACGGCCAGCACCGTGGGGTAGTCCTCAGGGTGGATGTCGGACGAGCGGAATTCGGTGGCTTGCGCGGCAAGGCTGCCAAGCAGCATGCTGGCCGCCAGCGCAACGCGGCCAAACAGGTGGGGGATCTTCATGGTTGTCTCCGGGGTTGAAAGTGTTATGAGTTGGGGAGAGTTCCGGTGCGCCTGTGTCTCGTCAGGCGCACCGATAGGGTGTTTCCGGCAGCCCGGCCACACCAGGCTGGGTCGCAAAGATGGCGCCGCCCAGCGCCACATCGTCGCCCTGGGGCTGGCCGGGACGAATGGAAGTGATGAACAACACGTCTAGGCCCGGGCCGCCGAAGCTGCACATCGAGGGCTTGCTGGTGGGCACGGCGATGGAGCGGTCCAGGCGGCCGTCGGGCGTGAAGCGGTGCACCACACCGGCGGCGTTGCCGCAGATCCAGTAGCCGCCGTCGGCATCCACCGCGCCGCCATCGGGTCGGCCAGGTAGCTCGCGCATGTCGACGAACAGCGAACGTTCACCCAGGGATCCATCGTCGTGCAGCGGCAGTTGCCAGATCTGCTGCACGCTCGGGTGGCTGTCGCTCAGGTACAGGGTCTTGCCGTCGGGGCTGAAGCCCAGGCCATTCTGCGTGACGAGGCCCTGCACCTGCGGTGCCGACAGGCCGCGCTCTCCATCCATGCGGTACAGGCTGCCTGCGGGCTGGGCCAGCGACATGTCGCGCACCATGGTGCCCGCCCAGAAGCGGCCCTGGCGGTCACAGCGGCCATCGTTGAAGCGCATGCCGGGCTCAGGGTGGTCCACGCCGGCCAGCAGCGTGGCGGCGAGCGTGCCGTCGGCCTGGGGCTGGAGGTGGAACACCCCCGTGTCCATGCCCGCGATCAGGCCGCCCGCGGCGTGCAGCGCGATGCAGGCGGGGCGCTCTGCGGTGTTCCAGCTCTCCACACGCTGGTCCGCATAGGTCCAACGGTGCAGTTGGCGGCCTTCGATGTCGACCCAGTAGAGCGCCTGCTCCGCAACGCTCCACAAAGGGCTTTCGCCCACCTGGTCGCGGTGATCGGGCAGCAGCAGGTCCACGCTCGGCTCCATCTGCGCGCTCATTCGAAAGGACCGGTGCGCACAAATGGGCCGCCCTGATAAATCACGGCGGGGTCACTCCGGTCGGGGTGCGGGTCGGCCGCCTCCACCTTGGCGCGGAAGGGCTCGGAACTGTCTTGCGGGCGATAGCCGATGTGGCGGGCCAACGTGTTGTCCCACCAGGTGGTCGTGTTGTCGCCCATACCATAGATCAGGCTGTGGCCGACCACGGGTGCAGTCAGGCTGGCGACCACCAGGCGCTCCAGGTCGTCGTAGCTCATCCAGGTGGCCAGCATGCGGCGGTTCTTCGGCTCAGGGAACGACGAGCCGATGCGCAGGCACACGGTCTCGATCCCGTAGCGGTCGAAGTAAAAGCGCGAGAGGTCTTCGCCGAAAGCCTTGGACAGGCCATACAAGCCGTCAGGGCGGGCAGGGTCTGCCAGGCCCACGACCTCGTCCTGGCGGTAAAAGCCG
>JBCNOJ010000332.1:0-5875 GCA_039593925.1 Acidovorax sp. | reverse complement strand
CGAATCCATCAAAGCCAAGGCTCCGGCCAAGGCGACATCAGCGGCCCCCAGCGACGCAGCCCCACCGGCCGGCGCGAAGGCGGCGGCTGGCAAGGCAGCCACTTCTTCCACCCAGCCTGCGGGACAGGCAACCACGCGCAGCGCCAGGCCGTCTTCTCGGCTGGCGCAATTGACCGTACCATCCATGGCCCAGACGGTGGCCTCTCTAGCCCCCAAAGCCAGCTTCACAAATACCATGCCTACGACTCTGCAAGCGCAACCCCCCGTGGCGTCCGCCAAGAAGGACCCCAAGCTGGCCAACAACTGGAAGACCAAGTCGGCCGAAGAGCTGACCGACGCCGAAGTGCTGGCCATGCCCGAGGGCGAGTACATGAACGACAAGCAGATGGCTTTCTTTCGCCACAAGCTCGTTCAGCTCAAGCAGGACATGCACAACAACGCCGGTGAGACCACCGAGCATCTGCGCGAAGACACCGTCGTGGTGCCCGACCCGGCCGACCGCGCCACCATCGAAGAAGAGCATGCCCTGGAACTGCGCACGCGCGACCGCGAGCGCAAGCTGCTCAAGAAGATCGAGCAGTCCATCGCGCGCATCGACGCTGGCGATTATGGCTACTGCGATGAAACCGGCGAACCCATTGGCGTGGGCCGCCTGATTGCGCGCCCCACCGCCACCCTGTCGCTGGAAGCGCAGCAGCGCCGCGAACTCAAGCAGAAGATGTTTGGGGACTGATCCGTCTGCCTCTGGCCGGATCATCCACCCCAGCGCACCCTGAACCATGAGCAAGGAAGAAACCACCCCCGGCGGCCTGCTTTCGAAGGTGGTTCGGTTCGTCAAGAACCCGACGGTGAACTGGACCGAGCTCGACTCCCTGCAGGACGACCGGGAAAGCCAGTACAGCAAGCAGATGCTCAAGGAGATGATCGAGCGCAAGCGCCGCAATGATTTTGTGCGGCGCCGCGAGTTCGATCAGCTGCGCAAGCTGCGCCAGCGTGAAGTGCTGCAGGGCCACCGTGTGGAAGATGCGGCTGGGCGCCCCTCGTTCTTTCAGAGCAGCATGGCCTCGCCCGACGAGCGCGCTGTCACGCTCAAGAAGATCGACGAGATCGAAGCGCAGATGTCGCAGCAGTGGTGGAAAAGCAAGCAGGGCGCTGATGCCCCGACCCAGCCGGGTGTGATGCCCGAGTCCAGTGCGGAGGTCAGCGAGTCGGTGCATGCCCGCGCCTATGCGCCCACGGCGCCGGGCAGCCTGCCTGCACCGCTTGAAAACAAAGCCGCTGTGCAACCGCTGTTCGCGGACGACAGCATGGCCATCGGCCGGTTTGGCGGTACCGATGCGCAAATGAATGCCCACTCAGGGGAAACTGCTGAAGAGGAAGCGTCTTTCAGCGTCCCCGCGGCTGCGGTGGCCACCCCTGCGCCCGCATTCGAACCGGAGGAATTCGTGCACGAACCCGATCTAGAAGAAGCCGCCATCCGGTTTGCCAATGGTGACCATGCTGGGGCTGAATCCGGCTTGCTGGACGTGCTGGCGCAGCACCAGCAGGATGAGCCCGCCCAGCAGCTCGAAATCTGGATGACGTTGTTTGACCTGTACCGCGCCACCGGGCAACACGACCGTTTCGACACGCTGGCGATCGACTTTGCGGCCCAGTACAGCCGCTCAGCGCCCCTGTGGTTTTCCATGCCTGAGCAACTGGGCATGGCGGTCGATACCGGCACTGCCGCCGCGCCGGCAGCAGCAGTGCGCAAGGATTTCAGTTGGAACGCGCCCCCCACCGTGGCGGTGTCGTCTGTGGCTGCGCTGCAGGCATCGCTGGCCCGCGCCGCATCGCCCTGGACCTTGTCGTGGGCTCGCCTGACGGCAATTGAAGAAGGGGCAGTACCGCAGCTCGCGGACCAGTTCACCCTGTGGGCAGACCGCGACGGCCAGCTCGTCTTTTCGGGGGTCGAGAAACTCAATGCCCTGCTGGAGGCGAAAACGCCTTCGGGAGACCGCTCCACGCTGCCTGAATGGTGGCGCCTGCGCATGGCGGCGCTGCGCTTGATGGGCAAGGCCGACGAATTCGAAATGGTGGCGCTGGACTATTGCGTGACCTATGAGGTCTCGCCGCCGTCGTGGGTGTCGCCACGCTGCGGGTATTCCGACAACGAAGGCGCATCTTCTGGGTCTGCGCCTCTGGCAGCCGACAGCGACTTTGGCCCTTCCGACTTGGGCGTGGATTCGGTCCCTGCGGTGGCGGATGCCGGCCCATCGGCCCAGCTCAGCGGCCACATCGATGGCGATGCTGCGCCGCTGTTGGAGCCCTTCCAGGCGTTTTTGCGGCCTGGCACACCATTGACCATTGCGTGCGACAAGCTGATCCGCGTGGACTTTGCCGCTGCGGGTTCGGTGCTCAACTGGGCGGCCGAGCAGCAGGCCCAGGGCCATGTGATCCAGTTCCACAACCTGCAGCGCCTGGTCGCGATTTTCTTCAACGTGATCGGCATCAACGAACACGCCTGGGTGGTACCGCGCAAGAATTGACCAACCTGCGTACCGACGGCGGTGCCGCCGGTTTGGTGGTTAGACAAGCGATTGGGCGGGTGGTTAGCGGGCTGGGCGCCTGTGGAGCAGCCAATCCTGTTATCAGTCTGCCGGAAGTGCTTGCAAACAGCAGTGGCCGCCCCCATCTGGCACGGCTATGGAATCCTCTCAAAACACCCCGGTCTTTCACGGCACCACCATTCTGAGCGTGCGCCGCCAGACCGCCGAAGGCATTCAGGTCGCGATTGGCGGCGATGGCCAGGTCACGCTGGGCAACATTGTGGTCAAGGGCTCGGCACGCAAGGTGCGCAAGCTTTACCACGGCAAGGTTCTGGCTGGCTTTGCGGGCGCCACGGCCGATGCGTTCACCCTGTTTGAGCGCTTTGAGGCCAAGCTCGAAAAGCACCAGGGCCACCTGACCCGCGCCGCCATCGAGCTCACCAAAGACTGGCGCACCGACCGCGTGCTGCGCCGCCTCGAAGCCATGCTGGCCGTGGCCGATGCCAGCGCTTCGCTCATCATTACCGGCAACGGCGACGTGCTGGAGCCTGAGCAGGGCATCGTGGCCATTGGATCGGGTGGCGCCTATGCACACTCGGCTGCCAAGGCGCTGCTGGTCAACACCGATCTTTCCGCGCAGGAGATCGTCAAGAAGTCGCTCGAAATCGCGGGCGAACTGTGCATCTACACCAACATGAACCACACCATCGAGACGCTGTGAGCGCCGGTGTGTTGAATGCTCCTTAATTGATAGCTGCTGGCGCTTTTCCAATAAGCGCTAGAGGCTGATTTCGCTTTGAATTTGAAGGCAGGCTCTCCCATGTCCTCCATGACCCCCCAGGAAATCGTCTCCGAACTGGACCACCACATCGTGGGCCAGGCCAGTGCCAAGCGCGCCGTCGCCATCGCATTGCGCAACCGCTGGCGCCGCCAGCAGGTAGAAGGCAGCCTGCGCCACGAGATCACGCCTAAGAACATCCTCATGATCGGCCCCACGGGTGTGGGCAAGACCGAGATTGCCCGCCGCCTGGCCCGATTGGCCGATGCGCCCTTCATCAAGGTCGAGGCCACGAAGTTCACCGAAGTGGGCTATGTGGGCAAGGACGTCGATTCCATCATCCGCGACCTCGCCGAGATGGCTGTCAAACAGACACGCGAGGCGGAAATGAAGAAGGTGCGCACGCGCGCTGAAGACGCTGCCGAGGAGCGCATTCTGGACGTGCTGATCCCTCAGGCCCGTGCCGCCGCAGGCACCGAGCCAGCGGGCGACAACACGGCCCGCCAGGTGTTCCGCAAGAAGCTGCGCGAAGGCCAGTTGGCCGATAAGGAGATCGAGATCGACGTGGCGGAAAGCCGCCCGCAGCTCGAGATCATGGGCCCGCAGGGCATGGAGGAGATGACCGAGCAACTGCGCGGCATGTTCAGCCAGCTGGGCACTGACAAGCGCAAGACCCGCAAGCTCAAGATCGCGGAAGCGCTGAAGCTCATCACCGACGAAGAGGCCGGCAAGCTGGTCAATGAAGAAGAGATCAAGACCCGCGCTGTACAGAACGCCGAGCAGAACGGCATCGTCTTCATCGACGAGATCGACAAGGTGGCCGCGCGCCAGGAGGCCAGCGGCGCCGATGTGTCGCGCCAGGGCGTGCAGCGCGACCTGCTGCCGCTGGTAGAGGGCACGACCGTGACCACCAAGTACGGCATGATCAAAACGGACCACATTTTGTTCATTGCTTCGGGCGCATTCCACCTGTCCAAGCCCAGCGACCTGATTCCCGAGCTCCAGGGGCGTTTTCCGATCCGTGTCGAGCTGGAATCGCTGTCAGTGAAAGACTTCGAAGCCATCCTTACGCAGACGCATGCCTCGCTCGTCAAACAATACCAAGCGCTGCTGGCCACGGAGGGTGTGACGCTCGACTTCGCGCCGGAAGGCATCACCCGCCTCGCGCACATTGCCTTCGAGGTGAACGAGCGCACCGAAAACATTGGCGCCCGACGCCTGTCTACCGTGATGGAGCGTCTGCTGGACGAGGTGAGTTTTGATGCCACGCGCCTTTCGGGCCAGGCGATCACGGTGGACGCGGCCTATGTGGATGCCCGCCTGCAGACTCTCAGCCAGGACGAAGATCTGTCGCGCTACATCCTGTGACGAATCGGGCCGCCTTGAGAGGTCACTTTCATAGGCTTCCGTAAGTACTTCTTTTTCAACGACTTTTGCCGTATATCGGCCTGCAAAGCCGCAGCTAAGTCGTTGATTTCATTAACAAAGTTTGTTGGGCACCCCCTTGCTCGGCCTGCTTTTCCTGCTACAGTGCAAAAAAGTGCAATTTAGTGGTGAAAAGTGCCCTCGGAGCGTCTTTTTGGCGTCCAGGGATCCAAACCAAGCTGGGAATCTCGTCCGTGTTTCAAGGTGCCTCGTCGCTGAGTCTCGATGCGAAGGGTCGGCTGTCCGTGCCGACCCGGCATCGTGACGTGCTCGCGGCCACGGCATCAGGCCAGCTCACGATCACCAAGCACCCCCACGGCTGCCTGATGGTGTTTCCCCGTCCGGAGTGGGAAAAATTCCGCGAGCGCATCGCCCAGTTACCCATGTCCGCCCAGTGGTGGAAGCGCATCTTTCTGGGCAACGCGATGGACGTGGACATGGACGCCACGGGCCGCGTGCTGGTTTCGCCCGAGCTGCGAGAAGCCGCGGGCATCTCCAAAGACACCATGCTGCTGGGCATGGGCAACCATTTCGAACTCTGGGACAAGGCCACCTACGACGAGCAGGAGGCCAAGGCCATGCAGGGCGACATGCCGGATGTGTTCAAGGATTTTTCCTTCTGACCATGACATCCACCCCTTTGCAACACACCACCGTTCTGCTCGACGAAGCCGTGGACGCCCTGCTGGGCGGCGCCGGGCCGGAGCCCGCAGGAACCTGGGTGGATGGCACCTTTGGACGCGGCGGGCATTCGCGCCGCATCCTGCTGCGGCTGGGCCCCCAAGGGCGGCTTGTCGCTTTTGACAAGGACCCTGAAGCCATCGCCGAAGCAACGCGCATCACCGATGCGCGTTTTTCCATTCGGCACGAGGGCTTTCGCAATCTCGGCGAGCTGCCTGAAGGCAGCGCCGCAGGCGTGCTGCTGGACCTGGGCGTCAGCTCGCCCCAGATCGACAGCCCCGGACGGGGTTTCAGTTTCCGGTTCGATGGTCCTCTGGACATGCGCATGGACACCACGCGCGGCCAGAGCGTGGCCGAATGGCTCGCCGATGCCGAGGTCGGGCAGATTGCGGAGGTGATACGTGACTACGGTGAAGAACGGTTTGCTGGCCCCATTGCAAAGGCGATTGTTGCTCGCCGGCAG
>JBCNOJ010000331.1:0-5905 GCA_039593925.1 Acidovorax sp. | reverse complement strand
CGCACGGCGCTCGCGAATCAGCAGCTCGACCAGCGCCAGGGCATTGGGAGACATAGGTGCCAAGGCCGGACCGGGGAATGATGGGCGTGATGGCGACGGTCCGAGCCGGGATTGTAGGCGTCCCGCCGCGATACCGCACCCCATTCAGCGAGGTCGCTACAGGCAGGACCTTCGGCCTATGAAGATCTTGTGAAGAGAATGCTATGTTATATCGTCACATTCGTAGCGACCCCTTCCCATGTCCCGTTCCGTCCCCGCCCGCCGCCTGTCCGGCGCCATCTTCCTTGCCTTGGCGCCCGCAGTGGCAGCGGCGGCAGACGCCCCTTCGCAGCTGGATCCGATCGTGGTGACCGCCACGGCCACCGATCGCCTGGCCAGCGACGCGCCCGCCTCCATCAGCGTGATCACCCGTGAGCAGATCCAGCTGCGGCCGGTGCTGGACCTTGCCGACGCACTACGCGGCAGCCCGGGCGTGACGGTGGCCGGGGTCGGCTTCGGTCGCCGCGGCATCCGCATCCGTGGCATGGACCCGGGCTATACGCTGGTGCTGCTGGACGGCCAGCGCGTCAGTGCGTCGGCCGATGCCATCGCCCACTCGGATTTCGATCTGGGCTGGCTGCCTGCTGCCTCGATCGAACGCATCGAGGTGGTGCGTGCGCCCAGCGCAGAGTTCTCGGGCGCCACGGGCGGCACGCTCAACATCGTGTTGCGCCAGGCCACCGTCAAACGCGAGACCACGCTGCGCCTAATCGACAACCATGTGTGGGGCCGCAATGCGGGGCAGGCGTTCTTCTCGCGCACCGGTCCGCTGGGTGGTGCTGCCGAGGTTTCCAACGGGCAGAGCGAGGCCGAGGCTGGGCAGCCATGGTCGTACTTTGTCGCCGCATCTGCGACGGGTTTGCTGCTGGGTTCAGACACACACCGCAGCACGGAGCGTGCGGGGGCCGAAGTGGCGCAGTCCGACACCAGCGCCCGTTATAAGCGCACCGACTACGCGCTGGTCCCGCGCATCAGCGGAAAGCTGGGAGCCGCAGACCAGGTGGCGCTGCGTGCGACGTTGAGCAAGGCGGACTTTGGCGGTACGGCCGACAGCGTGGGGAGTGGCGATGGCACATATGCCGTGAACTCGCAGGAGGCGCACCAATACAACCGGCGGTACCTGCAAGCGGCCGCCGATTGGACGCACCGCTTTGCGGCCAGCAAGCTCGAAACCACGTTGAACGCCAGCCGCGCCACTGACACCGTAGACCGCCGAGGCGACTTGCTGCGCAGTCTTGGCACGGGCGGTGCACCGGTGACGGACAGCTACAGCTTCGTGGACGACCGGCGTGAAGACCTCTGGAGCCTCAGCAGTAAGCTCACAGGCGCCGCCGATGCGTTGCTGTGGAGCGCCGGCACGCAACTGGAAGACCGCAAGCTCTTTGTGAACACTGCCGCGAGCGGCGCGCCACCGGTGAGTTCTGGTCTGGACGCCGGCATCCGCCGATGGGTGGTATGGGGTCAAAACGAATGGGAGCTGCCCGCCAGCACCACACTGACGATGGGCTTGCGCGGCGAGCGTGTGGAGCTGAATGGCGGAAGCTCTGCAGTCGCAGGCAGCAAGCAGTGGAACATCCTGCAGCCATCGCTGCACACCCGCACGCCGCTGTCCGAAGACCTGCAGTGGCGCGTTAATCTGGCGCGGGTCACCCAGTTGCCGCGTGTGTGGGATTTAGTGGATCGCGCCATTCCCAGCCAGGGCAGCAACAGCCTGAGCAACCCCGACACCATCGGCAACCCCGACCTGCGCCCACAAGTGGCCTGGACGCTGGATACTGGCTTCGAGCGGCGCCTGGCCAGCGGACATGCCGGCCTGAACCTATTCGTGCGGCGGATGAACGACGTGCTGGCGCCCACGCTGGCCTTGCACGGATCGCGGTGGGTAGAGCAGCGCGCCAACGTGGGCGATGCAATCGTGTGGGGCCTGGAGGCCGATGCCCGCATCGGGCTCGCATGGCTGGGCCTGGGTCGCGACTGGTCGCTGTCGGCCAATGCCAGCTTGCTGCAGTCGCGCATGACCAGTGGGCCCAACGAAGGGCGGCGCATCCCCGGTCAGGCGCGCTATGTGGCCACATTGACCGCTGCGAAGCCCATGCCACGCGGCGGCGGCTGGTATGGTGGCACCACGTTGACCATGACCGGGCGTGCCGACCAGGACATCAATGCAACGCTCACCGGCCAGAACCGCGCAAGCGCCATGCTGGACTTCTACGTGGGCCAGCTGGTGCGCGGGCTGGGATATTGGCGCCTGGGCGTGTACAACGTGGGCGACGCACACTTCCGCCGGGACCGCATCGATGCATCGGGCGCGGTCCCCGTGGTCAGCCGCAGCAGCATGCAGTGGACGCCACGGATGTACCTGACCGTGGGAACGCAGTTTTGAGCTGGAGCTCAAGGGTGAAGCGACACTGGTAGCCGCTCTTTGTCAGCTGGGTCCGTGACCGGAGGCGGCGGAAAAGGACAGCATGAAAACAGTATCGAGAGTTACAGCAGCTTATTGTGGTCGACATGCGGCACTTGTGGTCACCGCGTCGCTGTGCTGCGCCATGGTGTCCAACGCCGCCGCCGCACCGTCTGCCCTAGCAATGCTAGTCGACCAGAGCGCCGCCACGGCAGAAACGGTTTTCACCCGGGCCCGCCTGGTGTCCGTGCAGGCGGATCGTGACGGCCGTTGGCTCGTGCGTCTGAAGCTGCTGCCGTACTCCAAGATTCCGTTCACCACGCAGACGTTCACGGTGCGCGACAAGGCGCTTGTTGCGGGTATACCTGAGGGATCATGGGTCAAGTTCACGGCCCGAGCAGAGGACGGCGTGAACTGGCTGACGGCCATCCACATGGTGGAAGAATGCCGGCGTTTTCAACCCTGCGATTGAAGATAGCTCTGCAAACATGTGCGTTGCTGCTCCACGTTTTTAAGGTTGCCTCATGTTCAGTTTTGTTCGTTGGCTTGGATTGCCAAAGTGTGTGAAAAATGGCCGGGTTGCCGCATTTCTTTGGATTCAGATCATGTTGTGCGGTCCTGCATTGGCCCAGCAGCCTGAGCCCGCTCCGCCAGCTATCACCGCGTGGCCGAGTTACATGTCCGACTTGGTCGCTGGATTTTCGGAGAGCTCGGTCGCGGCCGTTTTGCCACCCGACGTCGTGATCACCCCTCCAGATGCATCGCTGCCCGTGGATAGGGCCCGCTGGAGCGGTGTCTGGCAGGGATGGGGCTGCATTTTCCGAGCATGCGATATCCGAGTTGCCATAGAGTCCGTCACCCCGACCGGTGCCACCGTGGTGTACGCGGGGGTGAGCGAGCGACAACCGCAGGTGACCGGCCGTTCGCAGGGAAGTTTCGTCGGCAGCGAACTGCACGCGCGGCTCCAGACGGGTGAGAGGTTGGTGCTTCGTCTGCGGGAGGGGACAGCCAGTGAAATGGAGGTGTCTGTTTGGCGCGCAGAGAAGCAGCTGCTTTTGGCGGGCGTGCTCAGCAACAGGTTGGTACCGGTCTATGCGCGTGCAACGGAGCGTATCCCGACCCCTTGGAAGGATTCAGACGGCCGTGCGCAGACCCTTGAGGCTGTGGTGTATCGCCCCGTAGGTACGGAAGGTCCGTGGCCTACGCTCGTCTTCAACCATGGCTCTACGGGCGTTGGCAATCGTCCCAGCTGGTTTACGCACACCTGGACCAGCCCCGAGGTGGCTCAGTATTTCACCTCCAAGGGTTGGCAGGTCGTGTTCCCGCAACGCCGTGGGCGTGGCAAGTCCGATGGCTTGTACGACGAAGGTTTTGGGGCGAACCGTGCGGAGGGCTACACCTGTCAGCCCGACCCATCTCTGCAGGGGCTGGACCGAGCGCTGGCCGACCTGGATGCGGTGATGGCACAAGTGCAGCAAAGTCCCGATGTCGACAAAACGCGATTGCTGATCGGTGGGGTATCGCGCGGCGGCATCTTGTCGGTAGCCTATGCGGGCACCCGGCCGGACATGTTTCTGGGCGTTGTCAACTTTGTGGGTGGCTGGATTGGTGACGCATGCAAGGAGGCTGCGCGCGTCAATCGCACCGGTTTCGTGCGGGGTGCTTCCATGCCACGGCCAACCTTGTGGCTGTATGGCGAGCGTGATGCCTACTATTCGCTGGACCATAGCCGGGCCAGTTTCGAGGCTTTTCTTGCGGCGGGCGGGACGGGCAAGATGCTCAGCTACTCACTGCCGCCGGGGCAGGACGGACACAACATCCATAGCTTTCCTGCGCTTTGGAAGTCAGAGTTGGACGGCTATCTTGCACAGGCCCTTGCAGCACCTTCCCGATAGGCAGGACCCCGAAGATAAACGTCCCCAACTCACGGCAAGCAGCGACACCAGCGCGGTAGCCGCTCGCGTTCCCGGGATCAGAGCGCTTGGCAGCTCTGATGCGCAGGCTTTCTGATCCCAAAGGCGCGGTTCCGATCAGCTGTACAGCCTCCCCTGACGCAGGGCCTTCAACGCATTGTTCAGGTTCATGCGGGCCTGCGCTTCGTGGCGCTGGTGGAATGTGTTTGTGCCGTAGATGCGCGGTCGGTCCAGAAACCCCTGCAGCACTGCGCTGCGGCCTGCCACATAACGCGGCCAGCGCACGAAAAAGTACTCACGCCGCACATTGCGCTCAAACTCGCGGTACACCGCATCGCTTTGGCCGAGGATGGCGAGGTCGATGTCTACCACCCACTGCGCATCGCCGGCCAGCGGACCAGGGGTGTGGCGGGTGTCGAGGATGTGCTGGTGCACAGTCTCGACCAGCGTGGTGGGTAGGTCCTGGCTTTTGAGGAAACACCTCGCCCACTCTGCGCTGCGCGCCTCGTTGCGACCGCTCCAGGGCCAGTAGATGGCGTCGTGGTACCACAGCGCCAAGGCCACGGCGTGGGGGTCTTGAAGGGCATCTGGCTGCTGGTCCAGCACCGACTGCAGGTTCCGAAGGCATGCCCGCAGATGCGTGGTGTCGTGGTAGGCACGGGGCCAACTGGCCCAGCTCTGAACCAGGCGCCGACCTTCTGCGCGCCAGGCGGCTGAATCTCTGCCCAGCGCTTGGCCCAAAGTTTGCCAATGCGCGAGCAGTTCAGTGCAATGAGCGGGCTGGCGGCGCCAGGGCATGAACGAATTGCTGGCTTAGGCCACCTTGCGCAGCAGCAGGTATTCCATTGGAGCCTTTTGCACGTGCGTGGCGTTTTGGCTGCGGCACGCAGTCTGCGACTGCTTCACGTCCGCGTTGCGGACATGAGCTTTCGCCGAAACAGTCTTCTGGCGCTTGCGCGCCCCCGCGCCGCACTTCATGCGACGCGGCCGAGCAGAAGGTACTCCATGAGTGCCTTCTGCACGTGCATCCTGTTTTCGGCCTCATCCCACACCACCGATTGCGGCCCGTCGATCACATCCGCCTCGACTTCCTCGCCACGGTGCGCGGGCAGGCAGTGCATGAACAGGGCGTCGGGCTTGGCGGCAGCCATCATCTCGGTGTCCACGCACCAGTCGGCAAAAGCTTTTTTGCGCTCCTCGTTCTCGGCCTCGTAGCCCATGCTGGTCCACACGTCGGTGGTAACCAGGTCGGCACCTCTGCAGGCTTCCATGGGGTTGCTAAAAAATTGATAGCTGCCAGCGCTTATTCCATAAGCGCCAGCGGCCAATTTCTCATCGACTTCATAGCCACGCGGCGTGCTCACATGCACCTTGAAGCCCAGCAGTGACGCGGCCTGCACCCAGGTGTTCGCCATGTTGTTGCCGTCGCCCACCCAGGCCACCGTCTTGCCCTGGATGGAGCCGCGATGCTCGATGTAGGTGAAGATGTCCGCCAGGATCTGGCAGGGGTGGAATTCGTTCGTGAGGCCGTTGATGACCGGCACGCGCGAAT
>JBCNOJ010000330.1:0-5927 GCA_039593925.1 Acidovorax sp. | reverse complement strand
GTCACACCACAACTCGCTGGTGGCCGATGCCTGTCGATATCTCGACGATGGCCTGGCCGCAGGCCGCGCGCCCACACTCGAAGCTCTGGCGCAGCACCTGGGCCTGAGCGCCTCGCACCTGCATCGCATCTTCAAGCAGGCTACAGGACTCACACCCCGGGCCTATACAGCCGCCCGCCGCGCCGCGCGGTTGCGCGATGCGCTGAGCGATCTTGACTCTGGGTCGGTGACCGATGCAATCTACGGCGCGGGCTACCAATCCAGCAGCCGGTTTTACGAGCAGTCTGCGCAGGTTTTGGGCATGGCCCCCAGCCGCTATCGCGCGGGCGGGGCTGCGCAAAAGATTCGCTACGCCGTGGCCCCCTGCTCTCTGGGCTCGGTGCTGGCGGCGCAAAGCACGCGCGGCATCTGCGCCATCCTGCTGGGCGATGCAGCGGATGCGGGCGATGCACTCGTGCGCGACCTTCAAGCCCGCTTTCCACACGCCCAGCTTCAACCCGGCGATGCCACCTTTGCGGCCCTGGTGGCGCAGGTGGTGGCCTTTGTGGAGGCACCCGGCCTGGGCCTGGCGCTGCCGCTGGATGTGCGCGGCACCGCGTTTCAGCAGCGGGTGTGGCAGGCGCTGCAAGCGATACCCGCGGGGCAGACTGCAAGTTATGCCGAAATCGCCCAGCGCATTGGTGCCCCCACCGCAGTGCGCGCCGTGGCCCAGGCCTGCGCGGCCAACGCGCTGGCCGTGGCCGTGCCCTGCCACCGGGTGGTGAAGAGTGACGGCAGCCTGTCGGGCTACCGCTGGGGGGTGGATCGCAAACGCGCGCTGCTGCACCGCGAAGCGGAAGGCGCCGCCGCTGCAACCGCAGCGGCCGCTGGGGCAACCCCGGACAAAGCCGCATGAACGCAGCCCCCGTGCAAACCGACCGTTGGGCTGGCCGCACTGCGGCCATCGACTGGCACGCCACCTCCGAAACCCTGCACCATCATGGCCACGCGGTGTTGCCCAGGCTGCTGGATGATGCTGAATGTGCCGCGCTGGCCGGGCTGTACAACGCGGCCCCAGAGCGCACCTTTCGCAGCCGCGTGGTGATGCAGCGCCACGGCTTTGGCCAGGGCGAATACCGGTACTTCAGCTACCCCCTGCCTGCGGTGGTGGCCGGCCTGCGCGGCGCGCTGTACCCGCATCTGGCACCCATTGCCAACCAGTGGAATGCTGCCATGGGCATCGAGGTGCGCTACCCCGCGCAACACGCTAACTTTCTGGCGCGTTGCCACGCGGCCGGTCAGGTGCGCCCTACCCCGCTGCTGTTGCAGTATGGGCCGGGCGACTACAACTGCCTGCACCAGGACCTGTATGGCGAGCACGTGTTTCCACTGCAGGTGGCGGTGCTGCTGTCAACGCCGGGGCAAGACTTCACCGGTGGCGAGTTCGTGCTGACCGAGCAGCGCCCGCGCATGCAGTCGCGCGCTGAGGTGGTGCCGCTGCAGCGTGGCGATGCTGTGGTTTTTGCCGTGCACCACCGCCCTGTGCAAGGCACACGCGGCCCCTATCGCGTGCAGATGCGCCATGGCGTAAGCCGCTTGCGCAGTGGGCAAAGGCACACCGTGGGCATCATCTTTCACGACGCGCAAGCATGACGACGGCACGCTCCGCAAATTCACCATGACCCTCGGCCTGTTCGACGACCACCCCGCCCAGCCCCCGCAGCCGCCCGAGGTGCTGGAGCCGGGCGCCACCGTGCTGCGCGGCTTTGCCGCGACACGGGCCGCCGAGTTGCTTGGGGCCGTGAAGCAGATCGAGTCCCAGGCACCGTTTCGCCACCTCATCACACCCGGCGGCCTGCGCATGTCCGTGGCCATGACCAACTGTGGCCGCCTGGGCTGGGTCAGTGACCGCACAGGCTACCGTTACGACCCTGTAGACCCAGAGACCGGCCATCCCTGGCCCACCATGCCAGCGGCCTTTCGCGCGCTGGCGCTGGAGGCCGCTGATGCCGGCGGCTTCCCGGATTTTGCGCCCGACGCCTGCCTGGTCAACCGCTACGCACCCGGCGCGCGCCTGTCGCTGCACCAGGACCGCGATGAAGGCAACTATGCGCATCCCATCGTGTCGGTGTCGCTGGGCATACCGGCCGTGTTTCTGTGGGGCGGCGCACAGCGGTCTGACAAGGCGCGTCGCATTCCACTGCTGCATGGCGATGTGGTGGTGTGGGGCGGGCCAGCGCGGCTGCGCTTTCACGGCGTGCTGCCGCTGCCCGAGGCGCACCACCCGCTGACGGGCGCGCACCGCATCAACCTCACCTTTCGCAAGGCGGGTTAAGAGCGTCTCACCAAACGCTTTTAAGGCGCGCCGTTCATCCGTGAAGCTCGCAGTGGTATCTGTCGCGTCCGGCGGCCTTGGCCGCGTACAGCGCTTCGTCGGCTTTTTCAAGAAACCCCTTGGCAGACGTGCCCGCACCGGGATAGCCGGAATGCACACCAATGCTGGCAGTGACTCGCAATTGTGCAGCGGCCTCGAAGGGCGTATCGCGGATCAAAGCGCCGATTTTCTGCGCCACCTGTGCGGCAGCGGCCTCGGTGGCGATGTTTTCCATCACCACCACAAATTCGTCGCCGCCCAACCTGAACACCGCATCTGTCACCCGCACCGCGCGGCGCAAGCGCTCGGAAAATTCAACCAGGATGGCATCGCCCACGCCGTGCCCCCACCGGTCATTGATCTGCTTGAAATGGTCAATGTCCAGAAACATCGCGGCCATGGCAACACCCGTGCGCTGTGACCGGGCCAGTGCGGCCTCCAGGCACTCGTCGAGCGCGATGCGGTTGGGCAACCCGGTCAGCCCGTCCTGCCGGGCCAGCTGGGCCAGGCGCGCTTCCACGGCTTTAGTTTCCGTCACGTCCAGCGTGAGCGAAAACGCACCGCGCACTTCGCCGTCCTTGCCAAAATCAGGGATGTAGACGGTGTGCGTGAGCCGGTGGCGGTCGCGCAGATGCAGCTGCGCGTCAAACTCCACCCGGTGGCCCGCCAGGGCAGACTCCACCATGGCCTCTCGGTCGCTGTAGCGCTCGCCGCCAATCACCTGGTGCAGCGGCATGCCTTTGACTTCTTCAGGGCTCAGGCCCAGCCACTCATTCACCGTGGCGTTGGCAAACATGATCCTGCGCTCGCGGTCAAAGTAGCTGATCAGCACCGGCAGGTTGTCGGTGATGGTGTGCAGGAAGTGTTTGGCGGTTTCCTGCTCACGCAACGCCGATGTCAGTGCGGTGGTGTCAAAGCTCAGCGCAAAAACGCCCTTGACCTGGCCATCCACCCCCATGTCAGGCACAAAGTGGGCCTGGTAGGTGCGGCTTTCGCCACCATCGCTCAGGCCACCCTTCTTGTCGACGGCCACACTCTCGCCTGCCAGTGCACGGTCCAGATACGGCTGCACTGTGCGGAAGAAGGCTTCTCCGCGCACTTCTGCCACCGTGCGTCCTACCAGCTCACCGCTGTCGGGATACATGTCGCGCACCTGGGCATTCACAAAGGTGTAGCGGTAACCGGTATCGACATACGAGACCAACGCCGGGATGTTGTCGATGATGGTGCGAACCCGCCGCTCAGCCGCACTCTGCCTGCGCATCAGGTCATCAAACGCCCGCGACAGCTCACCGATCTCATCGGGCCCGT
Organism: Acidovorax sp.; assembly: GCA_039593925.1. Classification (GTDB taxonomy): domain Bacteria; phylum Pseudomonadota; class Gammaproteobacteria; order Burkholderiales; family Burkholderiaceae_C; genus Acidovorax. Next base: position 2,263 of record JBCNOJ010000330.1, on the reverse strand, counting down.
AAGCCGAGTCTTCAGCGGGTGGCGCTGCTGCATCGGCGCGCAGCATCCGCTCGTGCAGGGTCGTCAGCGGTTTCAGCTCTCGCCGCACCACCACCGTGGCCGCCAGGCCCGCCAGCAGCGACAGCAGCAGCGCCCCCAGCCACGCATCCGCTTCCACAGCATCGATGGCGGCGTAGGCCTCAGCCTCGGGGTAGAACGCAGCCAGAATCCAGTCGGTCTCCTCGGTGCGCTTGAACGCAAACAGCCCAGGTATGCCCGCGCGGGTGAACCCGTTCATGCTCCCCTCAAACCCCGCGATGGCTTTCGCCGTGGCGGCGTTCACCCCGCCTCGCGCGTCCACGTGTTCCAGAATCCGGGACTTATCGGGCAAATCGATGATGACGCCCTCGGTGTTCAGAATGAACATGTAGCCGGTCTCGCCGAACTTGACGCCCCGCAGGTCACCCAGAAACTTGGGGGCGCCCAGGCTGATGGCGCCATAGGTCACGTAGCGAAGCGAGCCGTCTGCGTTGAACACCGGCTCCGTCATGGCCACCTGCGCCAGTTGGGTTATTTTGCTGCGGTAGGGCCGCGATATCACCCCTTGCGACTGCGCGAGCGTGCGCTGGAAATACTCCCGGTCCGTCACGTTAATGCTGCCGGGGGGCAGAGGCATGTTCAGGTTGGCGACCACATTGCCCTGTGGGTCGATGAACGAAACGCTGTCGAAGAAATCCTTGAGGGACTGGTACTTTTCGATGTAACTCTGCAGATCCCCCTGCGAGGTGCCAGCGGGCAGTGCTGCTGCGGCTTCCGACAGGGTTTTGAGCAGCGTGCGGCGGCTGCGGAACTTGAGATCAATCGCGTCCGAATGCGCAGACAGCCTCTGAAACTGGTCTTCGGAGATGGACTTTTGAAGCTGCTGCCGCATGTGGTGCAGCGCGATCGTGGCAATGGTGAAAGTGGCCAGAAGCACCACGGCCGACACGCCCCAGCTCAGGCGCATCTTCAGGCTCTGGTGTAGTTTGACGCGAAGTGACATGGGAGAAAGCGGCACTTCACCGCAGCAACAGTTGCGTGTCACTGTAGCTGAGAAGCGCGACAGTGCTGCACCGGTGCGCTCCGGCTTGGGCTTTGCCAGAATACGGCGATGACGACCGCCACCCGATCCCCCGCTCGCTACTGGCTCATGAAGTCAGAGCCTGATGAATGCTCCATCGACGACGCCCTGGCCGCGCCCGATGCCACCGTACCGTGGACCGGCGTGCGCAACTACCAGGCCCGCAACTTCATGCGCGACGAGATGCAGGTGGGCGACGGCGTGCTGTTCTACCACTCGAGCTGCCCGGAGCCCGGCATTGCCGGCATCGCCCGCGTAGCCAGCACCACACGCCCCGACCCCACCCAGTTCGACCCTTCGTCGCCCTACCACGACCCCAAATCGCCGCCCGACGCGCCGCGCTGGCTGCTGCTGGACGTGCAGGCGCTGCGCAAGACGCGGCTGATGCCGCTGGCAGAGCTGCGCGCGCGCCCTGAGCTGGCCGAACTGCGCGTGCTGCAAAAAGGCAGCCGCCTGTCCATCACGCCCGTAGACGCCACGCATTGGGAGCGGATCGTGGCGCTGCTGGATGCAAATCGTTGAATCGGCAGTGAATGACTAGCGACGCCGCACGCGGCCTGCGCCTACCGGCACCTTGGGGCGCAGCGCCTAATATGGCTCGCTGATACAACCCTGCAACCTCGCCCATCCCATGCGCTCCCTGCTCGACTTCAGCTCCTGGCCCGCCTTGCTGTCCACCCTGTTCGGACTGCTGCTGGCGTCGTTGGTCATGGTGGGCATCCGTCTGGTCTTCATGCAGACCATGCAGCGCCGCCGCGAGCGTGAGAATCGCCAGATCAACGAACGGCTCAAGACGTTGATCGCGGCCTACAAGACGCTGGGCGGCTCGTTCACGGGCGAGCTGAGCGTGAGCCCCACCCACCTGCGCGACCTGCACCGGCCCGCGGCGGTCATGGCACCGATTTCCTCAGAACCCATGCTGGATGCAGAGATCGCCGATACAGCCGTTGCTGCAGAAGACGCCAACCCCGCCACGCCCCTGCCCACCAGCACCGAGCGCCAGCGCCGTACCCGCGACGCGGTGGAAGCCGCCCTCTCGGATGTGATCCTGCTCGGCACCGAAGAACAGGTGCGCCTGGCCTCGCAGGCCGCACAAGACATGGTGGCCGGGCGCAGCGTGGCGGTGGCGCCGCTGGTGATTTCGCTGCGGCACTTCATCCGTGC
>JBCNOJ010000033.1:0-18582 GCA_039593925.1 Acidovorax sp. | reverse complement strand
TGATGCCGAAGGCCGGCAAGATCATGATGTACACCTCGGGGTGGCCGAAGAACCAGAAGATGTGCTGGTACATCACCGGGTCACCGCCGCCGGCGGGGTTGAAGAAGCTGGTTCCGAAGTGGCGGTCCGTCAGCGTCATGGTGATGGCACCGGCCAGCACGGGCATCACGGCGATCAGCAGGTAGGCGGTGATGAGCCAGGTCCAGGCGAACATGGGCATCTTCATCAGCGTCATGCCGGGCGCGCGCATGTTCAGGATGGTCACGATGATGTTGATCGAGCCCATGATGGACGAGGCGCCCAGGATGTGCATCGCGAAGATGCCGGCGTCCATGGAGGGCCCCATCTGCAGCGTGAGCGGTGCGTACAGCGTCCAGCCAGCGGCAGGCGCGCCACCGGGCATGAAGAACGAGGCCACCAGCATCAGTGCCGCAGGAATCATCAGCCAGAAGCTGAAGTTGTTCATGCGGGCAAATGCCATGTCGGATGCGCCGATTTGCAGCGGGATCATCCAGTTAGCGAAGCCCACAAAGGCCGGCATGATGGCACCGAACACCATGATCAGCCCGTGCATGGTGGTCAGCTGGTTGAACAGCTCAGGATTCACCAGTTGGAGGCCTGGCTGGAAGAGCTCTGCGCGAATCAGCAGGGCCAAGATGCCGCCGATCATCAGCATGGTGAAAGAGAACAACAGGTACAGCGTACCGATGTCCTTGTGGTTGGTTGCATAGACCCAGCGGCGCCAGCCGGTGGGGCCATGGTGGCCGTGATCGTCGTGTGCGTGGTCGCCCGCGTGACCGTGGTTGTCCAGAACTGCGCTCATGTTGGATTCCTCAATACGTTGGGGCGAAAATTACTTGCCACGCTGGGCCACGACTTCGGCGGGCTGCACCAGCTGACCAGTCTTGTTGGACCATGCATTCTTGGTATACGTAGCCACAGCCGCGATGTCGGTATCGCTCAATTGCGCCCAGGAAGGCATCGCGCCATTGGCTGCACCCTTCAGCAAAATCTGAATCTGCTTGGCATGGTCGGTGTCGAGCACGATTGCCGATGCATCCAGCGCCTTGATAGGGCCGGCGCCCTTGCCATTGGCCTGATGGCAAGCAGCACAGTTGGCTGCATACACCTTCTCTCCGCGCTTCACGAGGTCGTCTAGAGCCCAGACCTTGGAGGGATCATCCAGCTTTGCAGCGGCCAGCTTCTTCTGCTCCCCAACCCAGGTGGTGTAATCCTCGGCAGACACTACCTTCACATGGATGGGCATGTAGGCGTGCTCCTTGCCGCACAGCTCAGCGCACTGGCCGTAATAGTCGCCAATCTTCTCGGCACGGAACCAGGTGTCGCGCACGAAGCCTGGAATCGCGTCCTGCTTGATGCCGAAGGCGGGCACCATGAAGGCGTGGATCACGTCATTGGCAGTGGTGATGATGCGGATCTTCTTGCCCACCGGCACAACCATGGGGTTATCAACCTTGAGCAGGTAGTCCGTGGGCGCGTCTTTGACGTTGCCGCTGTCGGACATCACACGGTGGCTGCTGTCCAGCGTGGAGATGAAGGCAATTCCCTCCCCTTCACCGGTGATGTAGTCATAACCCCACTTCCACTGGTAACCGGTGGTCTTAATGGTGAGGTCGGCATTGGTGGTGTCTTTCTGGGCCACCAGCACCTTGGTGGCTGGCAGAGCCATCAGGATCACGATGATGAAAGGGACGATGGTCCACACCACTTCCACTGTCACAGACTCGTGGAAATTGGCCGACTTCGCGCCCTTGGACCGGCGGTGTTTCCAGATCGAGTAGAACATCACGGAGAACACTGCAACAAAGATCACCGTGCAGATGATCAGCATCATCCAGTGCAGAAAATGCTGCTCTTCAGCAATCTTCGTGACCGGGGGATGCAGGTTCAGCTGGTTGACTGCAGGGCCGCCAGGCAGGTCCTGAACGGCATGGGCTGCGGAACCCACCCATGCACCGGCAATCAGCAGCAGAGAAGCCAGCTTGTTGGAAATGCTCTTCATAGTTCTCACTTACTTCTAAGCCTCAATTTAACCAATCCCTTGGCGCGCCTGCGTGGGGTCAGGCTGCGCGCAAGGCCATGCGGATCTCCGATGCCAGAGCCTGTCGAAGTTCGGGGCGCACGTAGCGCCCCACTTCCACAGAACGGCCCTGTGCAGACAACGTGATCAGCGAACGGTCCCCGGTTTTGGGCTCCACTCGAACCCAGCTCCGGTCAAACTCGGCGCGTTGCAGTTTGCCTGCTGTCTCCAACTCAACCACAAGGCGCGAACCCTGCAGAGAAATCCTCTCGCCATCCGCCGCATGGCGACCGTACATGGCGAATGCAATCCCGACTGCCACTATCTCCAGCCATGCGAACGGCATGACCAGACGGGCACCCAACATCCAGAAGCCTGTCGCAATACCCAGGGAGACCACGCACAGCGACAGGTACATCCAGCCCAATTGCGTCGGCGTGACCGAACAATTGCGGACCAGACGCCAGTCAATACGCTGACCTGACACCGTGGCAAAACGAAAAATCAAGCCCGTCACCAGAAGTGCTCACAAGGCTGCAGACTGCGCCCATTGCCGTGCGCTGGCACGACAGGCGCGGCCCGCAAAGTTGCGCGGGAAGATGCCCAAACCAAACTCTCAATAACCTGGAATTGTAGCGTGCCTTGTTCCATGTCATTGACAGGAGGTAACAGGTTAGGCCTCTTTGCCGCCCTTGCGCAACATGGAGCGCATGTCCTGCAGCGACACCGCACTGCTGGAGCTGACACGCACGCGGGGCGCGGGCTTGAAAGCGTGGCCATAAATGATTTCAAAAGTCAGTGCCAACTGACCGCCATGGGCCGGGTCGGACAAGCGTTCCGACAGCACCTCATAGAGCTTCTCGCGCCAGCGCTTTCCGCGCAATGAGGGAAAGCGATCAGGGTGCAGGTTGCATCCCAGTTCGCGAAGCTCTTGAACCAGCCGCTTCGGGGTGGCGAACGTGAGGGTGATGCGCTCCATGTCCATCACCGGCTCGGCAAACCCCGAGTGCACCAGCATGTCGCCCCAATCGTGCATGTCGGTAAACGCATGTCCCCCAGGCGGCCAGCCCAGCTCGCTGTACACAGCGTGCAGTTCGCGCAGCGTGTCTGGGCCAAGGCAAGAGAACATCAGATAGCCGTCCACACCCAGCGCGCGGTGCCACTGGGCGATCAGGGCCTGCGGGTCGGCCGCAGTGTGCAGCACCATATTGGCCCACAACATTTGCACACTGCCGTCTGCCGGCAGCCCGAAGTGTGGGCCGGCCGCACTCCAGCGGGAAGGGCTCCACCAAGGCTTGGCCAGCATTTCGCGCGCCACGGCATCGCAATGCGCCGCAGATTCATACACCTGGGTGCGCGCCTTGGGATAGCGTGCGCTCACCAGCGCGTGGCCTTCCACGCCGCCGCGCACCATGTCCCAATGGCACCATGACGGGGGCGCCTCGCGAATCCACTGGAGGCGGTCCTCCATGCGGCGCGCCACTTCTTCGTGCAGCCAGGGGGACAGCGCCGGTGCGCTGGCGTGCCAGCGCGCGGCCGCTACGGGATCGATGGTGGGGGGGCGCTCGGACGACATGGCTGCAATGAAAGACGCGCGAGTATATTGATTCATGCTCTTCAAGGCCTTGCCAAGGATTTACCACCCGCTTCGGGCGCTGTTCACGCGCATCCCCAGCCAATGTGCGGTTTGCCATGCATGGCCCGCTGAGCGCGTATGCAACGCCTGCGTGGCCAGATTCGCCCAGCCTGCGGCGCGATGCCAAAAATGTGCATTGCGCGTGCCTGATAGGGTGAGCGTCTGCGGCGCATGCCTGCGCAATCCACCGGCACTGGATGCCTGCCTCGCGGCGGTGGATTACGCCTACCCGTGGGCCGGTGTGCTGAGCGAATTCAAATTCCAAGGCAATCCTGGATGGACCAGCACTCTGACGACGCTGTTGCGCAGCACGCCCTGGGTGGAGCCCGCCATAGAGTCCGCCGACCGCGTGCTGCCGGTGCCACTTTCTGCCGATCGCCTGCGCGAGCGGGGATTCAACCAGTCCGCCTTGCTCGCGCAACGCCTGGCGGGCGCACGGGCCGACACCCGCACACTGCTGCGCCTGCATGCCACTGAGGCACAAAGCGGCCTGCCCCGCGCGCAGCGCCTGAAGAACCTAAAGGGCGCTTTTGCAGTGGAACCGCTGCGTGCACCGGCACTTCGCGGCCAGCGGGTGGTATTGCTTGACGATGTGATGACCACCGGCGCCACGCTGGAAGCCGCGGCGATTCCACTGCGTGAAGCCGGGGTGGCCCACATCACTGCCATTGTGCTGGCGCGCACAGGGCTGGATTGAGTACCAATACCCCCTGCCGCCAACCGAGCGGGATACTTTTGTTTACGAGCGGTTGCTCAACTCACAAGCGCGCCCCTCACAATAGCGCACATGTTTCACATCGTCCTCGTTGAACCCGAGATTCCCCCGAACACCGGAAACGTCATCCGGCTGGCGGCAAACACGGGCTGCAGCCTGCACTTGATCGAACCGCTGGGTTTCTCGATGGAGGACCGGCTGATGCGCCGCGCGGGGCTGGATTACCACGAATACACCCAGGTGCAACGCCATTCTGGGTGGACCGCTTTCTTGCGTGATGCCCAGCCTGACCCCACGCGCATGTTCGCCATGACCACCCACGGCTCCCAGCCCGTGCATTCCACGTGTTTTCTGCCGGGCGACTGGATGGTGTTTGGCGCCGAAACCCGCGGCCTACCGCCCGAGCTGCGCGATAGCTTCCCCCCCGCCCAGCGCCTGCGCCTGCCCATGGTGGCGGGCCAGCGCAGCCTGAACCTCTCCAACGCCGTGGCCGTGACAGTGTTCGAGGCCTGGCGGCAAAACAGCTTTGCCATGCCCGACGGCGAAGTGACGGTGGAGCCTGAGGGCACCATCATCAGCGGCTTCGCCCAGTTGAACTGAACTGAACTGAACTGAACTGAACTGAACTGAACTGAACTGAGCTGAGCTGAGCTGAGCTGAGCTGAGCTGAGCTGAGCTGAGCTGAGCTGAGCTAAGCTGAGCTGAGCTAAGCTGAGCCGGGCACTCGGCAGTTCAGGCCGATTGCGCCCGCTGCTCGGCCATGGCGATGGGCACCTGCTCGGTCAGAAAGTCCAGAAACACCTTGGTGCGGGCGGGCAGCATGCGGCCGGAGGGCAAAGCCGCATAAATCGTGTAACGAGAAAATATCCAGCTGGGCAGAATGTGCACCAGTTCACCCCGCGCCAAATGCTCCTCTGCCAGCAGCCGCGAGGTGACCGCCACCCCGGCCCCATCGACCGCTGCGCGCATCAACAGCTCGGTGCTCACAGACTGTGCCACGGGGGGCGCATCCACTTCCACCTCTGGCACGCCCGGCTCCAGTGACTGCAGCCGCAGCTTGCGGCCCGGGCCCAATTGCGCGCGCACGGGCGTGCTGGAGTCGCGCAGGTGATCATGCTGCGCCAGGTCCTGCGGTTCGCGCGGAGTGCCTTTGCGCTTGAGGTAATCGGGCGACGCCACCACGATCGCTTCGCCCTGCAGCAGCGGGCGCGCCACGATGTTGGCATCGAAGTCTTCGCCGGCCACCATGATGGTCACGTCAAATTCGTCCACGCGGCTCAGAGCGTAAGCATCCAGGTCGATGTCCAGCATCACCTTGGGGTGGCGCGCATGCCAAGTGGCCACCATGGGCGCCAGAAAGTTGGTGGCCAGCACCGGCGCGGTCACGATGCGGATGGTGCCGCGCAGGTCGCGCGTACTGGCGGCCGCAGCAGCCTCGGCGTCATCGATTTCGTGCAGGATGGTGCGCACGCGCTGCAGGTAGGCATCGCCAGCGTCCGTTAAAGCCAGTTTGCGTGTGGTGCGCTGCAGCAAGCGTGTGCCCAGGTGCTGCTCCAGCTCGGCCACCATGCGGGTGACCACCGGGGGCGACATGTCCATGGCGCGGGCGGCGGCGGCAAAGCCGCCCTCCTCCACCACGCGCTCGAAAATTTTCATGGCTTGCAGGCGGTCCATGGTTCAGTTTCCTTGAACAGCAATGCCAAAGCTCGACAAGGAGGCGATCCGCGGCGCCCGCGCGGCCCATGCCAGCGACCGCCGCGCAAGGGCCTCCCCGCAGCGCTGGCGGTGTTCCCCTTCCCGAATTGCGGAGCAATTCGAGAGAAGGGGGAAGGCGCGTAGCGCCACAGGGGGATGCAACTCTATAAGGGAGCGCCGAAATTGCGTGCCAACGACTCGGCCACACACACCGGCTTGTCGCTGCCCTCGCGCTCCACAGTGACCAACCAGGTCATCTGCATGCCATCGGGCGCCACGGGCTCGGCCGCCTGCAGCGTGAGGCGCGCGCGCAAGCGGCTGCCCACCGGCACGGGTGCCGTGAAACGCACCTTGTTCAGCCCGTAGTTCACGCCCATGCGCGCGCCCTCGATGGTGAGGCCCGCCTCGAAGAACTTGGGGATCAGCGACAGCGTGAGAAACCCGTGCGCGATGGGCGCGCCGAACGGCCCGGCCTTGGCACGCTCGGGGTCCACATGGATCCACTGGTGATCGCCCGTGGCCTCGGCAAACAGGTTGACCTGTTCCTGCGTGATGGTGATCCAGTCGGTCACGGCGACCTCCTGGCCCACGCAGGCGCTGACTTCGGAATAAGAGCGGAAGATTTTCATCGTTGCAATGTAGCCCCGCGCCAGAGCACGCCTTGTCTGCCGCGTGACAGGTGTTTTCCCGAAGGGCCCGCTGACCGTTTTGCTTCACGCTGTCTTTCAAGAATTGAGCCACGCGCAGATCCCCTGCCATTGCTCCAGATCGCGCGCCACGCGGCCCGGCGCCACGTCAAACAGCGTGAGGCCGTGTGCCGCCAGATGCACGTAGTTCTGTGTGTCGCGCAGATAGCCCAGCACCGGAAAACCCAGGCTGTCCACGAAGTGGTGCAGCTGCTCTGCCGCCTTGGTGCGCGCGTCCACCCGCATGCCGACGATGCCGATCTGCACGCCGTCTGCACGCCGGTGTTCGGCCAGCTGGTCCAGAAAAGCCCGCGTGGCGAAGATGTCGAACACACTGGGCTGCAGCGGCACGATGACCTTGTCGGCCAGCTTGAGCACGTCGTTCAGGCGCCAGCCGTGCAGGCCGGCAGGCGTGTCGAGCACCGCGTGGGTGGTGCCCTTGGGTGGGCGGCTGATCACATCCGAGCTGGTGTCCCAGTTGCCGATCGCACGTGCGGCCGGGGGGCGCAGGCCCAGCCACAGCCGGGCCGACTCCTGGCGATCGGTGTCGCCCAGGATCACCGGGTGGCCCTGGCTCGCAAAGTAGCCCGCGATGTTGGTGGACAGGGTGGATTTGCCCACCCCGCCTTTCGGGTTCGCAACGACAACGACTGGCATGACAAGCTCCTTGGAAACAACGAACGACGAGTTCCTGAAAATACAAGCCAAATCAGCCTCTAGCGCTTATCCAACAAGCGCTAGCAGCTATCAAAATGATTCTTTCAGCCGCGGGGCAGCTGCTCATGCGTGCTGGCCGCCCCGCTTCACAAAGAAGAGCCCGGCACCCACCGCCATCAGCAAACCGCCAAACACGCGATTTTGCGTGCGCACCGCGCGCGCACTGCGCATCAGGCGGCGCAGTGCGCTGGCGCCGAAAGCGTAGCCGTGCATCACCACCACGTCCACCGTCACCGTGGTGGCGGCCATCACCAGCAGTTGCGTCCACAGCGGGCGCGTGTCGGTCATGAACTGCGGCAGCACCGCCACCATGAAGATGATGCCCTTGGGATTGGTGGCGTTGGTCAAAAAACCTGTGAGGCAGCGCTTTTGCCACGTGCCTGCCGATTCGGTTTCATCGCCTTGCACGGGAGATTGGTCGCCCGCCCGCCACTGGCTGAAGCCCACATAGATCAGGTAGCACGCACCCAGCACTTTGACGATGCTGAATGCCACTTCAGACGCCAGCAGCAGCGAGCCCACACCCGCCCCCGCGATCAGCAGGATCAGCAACAGGCCCAGTTGCAGGCCAAAGATGGTTGCGCCGGTCTTGCGCACGCCGTACGAGAGGCCATGGCTCATCGAAAGCACGGCGCCCGAGCCTGGCGACACCGCAATCAGGCACGACGCCGCAAAAAACGCCAGCCAAGTCTGCAAATCCATGGAAAAACACCGCAAGTAAGCCAAAAGGGGCGAGCATCTTAGCGCCGCGGCGGGCGGCGTGGTGCAGGGCAGCAAAATAAGAGCCAAAATGGCGCCCAGCGCAAGAGGGTCAACCGCCATCCGCTATCAAAACTGAAGTACCCATGCCGCTTCAGAAGCTGGTTGCCTGCCCGTCTGCACCGCCCCACGACACCGAAGCCATTGCCCCAACCATGCAACACGCACCCACCTGGCTCACCTACGGCTTCATGTACCTCACCGCTGCCGTGCTGGCGGTGCCGATCGCACAGGCACTGGGCCTGGGCGCGATCATTGGCTACCTGGCGGCCGGCATTGCCATTGGCCCGTGGGGCCTGGGGCTGGTCAGCAATGTGGAGGACATCCTGCACTTTGCCGAGTTCGGCGTGGTGCTCATGCTGTTTCTGGTGGGGCTGGAATTGCAGCCAAGCCGGCTGTGGGCGCTGCGACGCCCCATTTTTGGAACAGGCACCGCCCAGGTTCTGGGCTGCACCGCCGCGTTGTTCGCATTGGGCGCACTGGCCGGGCTGCCCTGGCGCGTCAGCCTGGTGGGCGCGCTGGGGCTGGCGCTGTCGTCCACCGCGATTGCGCTGCAGTCACTGGCCGAACGCAACCTGATGCGCACGGCCAGCGGGCAGGCGGGCTTTTCGATATTGCTCTTCCAGGACGTGGCGGCCATACCCATCCTCGCGCTGCTGCCCCTGCTGGGCGCCACGGCGGCCGAGACCAGCACCCACACGGCAGGCGAAGTGGTGCTGGAAGTGCTCAAGATCGTTGCGGTGATCGGCGCCATCATTCTGGGCGGCCGGCTGCTGCTGCGCCCCGTGCTGCGCTTCATCGCCAAAAGCCGCACGCCTGAGATCTTCACCGCCGCCGCGCTGCTGCTGGTGGTGGGCATTGCCTACCTGATGGTGCTGGTGGGTCTGTCGATGGCGCTGGGCGCATTCCTGGCAGGCGTGCTGCTGGCCGACAGCGAATACCGGCGCGAGCTCGAAACCGACATCGAGCCCTTCAAAGGCCTGCTGCTCGGGTTGTTCTTCATCGCGGTGGGCATGAGCATCGACTTTGGCGTGATCCTGCGCTCGCCCTGGCTCATGGCCGCCGTGGTGCTGGGTTTTCTGGCCGCCAAGGCTGTGGTGATCTACACGCTGGCCACATTGGTGCGCATCCCTTACCAGGAGCGCCCTGTGTTCACGCTGCTGCTGGCGCAGGGCGGAGAGTTCGCTTTCGTGGTCTTCCAGGCCGCCGCGGGCGCCAAGGTGTTCGCGGCCGAGACGGCCTCGCTGCTCATCGGCGCCGTGGCGCTGTCGATGCTGATCAGCCCGTTGCTGCTGGTGCTGCTGGACCGCGTGCTGCTGCGCCGCTACGCACGGGTGAAGGAGCAAAAGACAAGCGCAGAAGCGGCCCACAAAGAAATCTCCGAGCCGCAGCAAGCGCCCGTGCTGATCGCCGGATTTGGCCGTTACGGCCAGATTGTTTCGCGCGTGCTGCTGGCGCGGGGCATTGCCACCACGGTGCTGGACCACAGCGTGGAAATGCTGGAAGTGGCCCGCACCTTCAACTACCGCGTGTTTTATGGCGACGCCACCCGGCTCGACCTGCTGCGCATTGCGGGCGCCGAGCAGGCGCGCGTGCTGGTGATTGCAGTGGACGATCCCGACCAGTCGCTCAAGATCGCCCGCCTGGCACGCCAGCACTTTCCGCATCTGCAGATCGTGGCCCGCGCGCGCGACGTCACCCACTGGAACCAGCTGCGCGACCTGGGCGTGACGCAGGTTCAGCGCGAGCTGTTTGAATCCAGCCTCCAGAGCGCCCACACCGTGATGGAACTGATGGGCCTGCCAACCGACGAGGCCACGGCGGTGACCGAGCGCTTTCGCACCCACAACATCGCGCTGGCCGACCGCATGTACCCGCACCACCAGAACCGCGCCAAGTTCATTGCCGTGGCGCGCGAAGGCCGCAACCAGTTTGCGGAGCAGATGGCACGGGAGCGGCAGGAGAGTGCGGCATTGAATGCGACCGGCGATGCACACCCGGGCTATAGCCGACCGGAGGGCAACCCTGACAACGAAGCCACCCCGGGGACCAAGATTTCAGACAAAAACAAGTCTTAGCGCTCGTCTGTGCTGCCCGATTAGCTATCCATTCAATAGCAGCCTACAACACATACGAGACGGAGCCAGCGATGCCGACACCGCGAAAGAAAGGCGCGTACACGCGTACAGCGTCAGGGCTCGCACTGACCGCAGTCCGCTAGCGCCGGCACAGCGCTGCCACTTCATGGACCCGGCTGTATCCGAACGCAGGCGTCAATGAAATACAGCCAGCCTCAGGTTCACCACTCGGCACCCATGCCACGATGTCAGAGCTGCCTGGCGCCTGCTTCATGAACTCCCGCATGCGGCCATGCTCATACGACGCATTGGCGGGCGATGCGCAAAAAAGCGTGGAGCTGGTGTACCGGCGCCCCTCCAAAGCATAAGAAAACTGCACGTCCGGCACACCCACCCGGTTGCCTCCGCGCGGGTGCGGCTGGGGCACCACCGATGTGAAAGTCACTGGCACGGCGTAGAACCTGCACGCCGGCGGAGGACTGTCTTGGAGCAACGCAGTGGCGGTGACCAGAAGCACGGGAACCAGGATTAGGGCCAGTCCCAGAGCAGCAACAACTCGTCTCACCGGACGTCCTCTCAAGAATCAACTGCCGGGGAGTTTGCCCCACATCCTCCTTCCGCCAGAAAGACGGACAGCGGGTCGGCCATTCCCCGGACGCCGCCACAGCGGAACGGCACCACCTCACCACAAAAGATAATCATTCGCATTACAATCCAAATCGTTCAGCCAGCCAGTGTCCCAAGACATCACGCGAGCCAGCGCACTCCGCGTTTTGCCCACTCTCCAACGGGACCTCCATGTCTTTCCAGCCCTCCTGCGCTGCTCTGGCCTCCAGCGTTGCCCATGCTTTTGCATCCTCTGCCCCGTCAATCCGCCGCGCCCGCCTCTTCACCCTGACCCCGCTGGCCCTGTGCCTCGCCCAAGCCGCTTCGGCACAGCAGGCCAACACACCGGCTGCTGACCCCGCAACGGCCGCCCCCCAGCTGCAGGAAGTCCGCATCAACGCCAGCACCGAAAAAGACATGGGCTTTGCGCCCGTCGAGGCGCAGACCGCCAGCAAGGCGCCCATGCGGCGGCTGGAGACGCCGCAGTCGGTCAGCGTGGTCACGCGCGAGCAGATGGAGTCGCGGCAGATCACCAACGTGCAGCAGGCGCTGCAGACCGTGGCGGGCGTGAGTCCGGTCAACTTTGGCCGCCGGGGGTTTGACGACCTCAACATCCGGGGCTTTCGCTCCACCGAATCGATCCTGGTCGATGGCCTGGTGCAAAGCCCGGGCATGTGGGCCAAGCTGCAGCCCTATGGCTACGAGCGCTTTGAGGTGCTCAAGGGCTCGGCGTCGGTGCTCTACGGCCAGGTGCAGCCGGGCGGCATCGTCAATGCGGTGAGCAAGCGGCCCAAGAAGGACGCGATCAACGAAGTGGGCGTGGAAGTGGGCAGTTTCGGCCAGCGCACGCTGCAGGCCGACATCAACCGGCCTCTGTCCGAATCCGGCAAGACTGCGCTGCGCATCAATGCGCAGGTGTCCAATGCCGACGACCCCACGCAGTTCGTCTACCGCAAGGACCGGTGGTTTGCACCCTCGCTCTCCATCGACCTGGGCGCGCAGACCGACCTGGTGCTGTTTGCCACTTACAGCCAGAGCGAGTGGATGCGCCAGCAGGGCATCACGCCCTACGGCACGCTGCTGCCCAACCGCAATGGCACGTTGTCACGCACGATGTTCACAGGCGACCCGAGTTTTGGCGTGTACGACGTGGAGAGCACCACGGTGGGCTACGCGCTGGAGCATCGCCTGTCGGATGCCACGACCTTCCGCCAGAACGTGCGCTACGAGACTGAGAAGGGCACGGGCAACTTCGTCTCCAACCAGGCGCTGCAGGCCAACCAGCGTCTGCAGAACCGCCAGGCATCGCGCCAGTACATGGACTACGACCTGCTGGCCACCGACACTTCGCTGCTGTCGCGCTTTGAAGCGCTGGGCGTGAAGCACCAGTTGGTCACGGGCCTGGATGTGCGCAGCGGCACCAGCCTGTTGGCCAGCCGCACCTGCCGCATTGGCGCGCTGGACCTGTTCGCGCCCGTCTACGGTATGCAAGCCACCTGCCCCGAGGCGCTGACCAACGATGCGCCTTCCAAGCTCACCGTGGCGGGCCTGTATGCGCAGGACCAGATCAAGTTCGGCCAAGGCTGGACGGCGCTGGTGGGCCTGCGCCGCGACTGGTCCACCAACGACACCAACAACCGCGTGGCCAACACGCAGACGCGCCAGAAGGACAACGCCACCACGCTCTCGGCCGGGTTGGTATACGAGTTCAAGCCCGGCTGGGCCGCGTATGGCAGCTATGGCGAATCGTTCCTGCCCCAGTCGGGCCTGACGTTTGGCGGGTCGAACTTCGTGCCCGAGACCGGCAAGCAATGGGAGGCGGGTGTGAAGTACGAAGCCCCGGGCGGCCAGGTCACTGGCGCGCTGGCTGTGTTTGACCTCGTGCGCCAGAACGTGACCACGGCCGACCCGGTGAACACCGGCTTCAGCGTGCAGACCGGCGAGCAGCGCGCACGCGGGCTGGAGGTGGAACTGGGCGCCGACCTGAAAAACGGCTGGAAGCTCACCAGCGCCTACACCTACACGCAGACCAAGGTCACGCGCGACAACAACGCCGCCATCGTGGGCAAGCCGCTGAATCTCACGCCACGCCACACGCTCACAGCCTGGGCCACCTACAAGCTGCCGCAGTACCAGCGCGTGACGCTGGGGCTGGGCGGGCGCTACGTGAGCGAGCAGATCGGCTCCTACCCCTTCACGCTGCCCTCGTACTTCGTGGCCGATGCGTCCATCAGCTATGTGGGCGACAACTACCGCGTAACGGCAGGCGTGAAGAACGTGTTCAACAAGGCGTACTACGACGGCGCGATCAACGCCAACGTGGTCTCGCCCTCGCTGCCGCGCAACTTCAGCCTGGGCGTGACGTACTTCTTCTGACGCACAGTCCCACCCCTTGATGCCCGCACGCCATGACCAGCCAGCGCACGCTCGACCGCCTCTTCACCCTGCACTCCTGGGCGGGCATCGTCACGGGGCTGCTGCTGTTCATCGTGTGCTTTTCTGGCGCGGTGGTGGTGTTCAAGAACGAGATCGACCTCTGGGCCAACCCTTCACTGGCCAAGCTGCCGCGCTCTGAAAAGCCGGCCTCGCTCGATGCGGTGCTCACGCAGCTGCAGACCCGCTACCCAGGCGCCACGGTGGAGACCATCGCGCTGCCGGATGCCGTCAACCCGAGCTACTTCGCCTTCGTGCGCGAACGCGGAGCCCCGGCCAGCACGCGCACCAAGGTGGCCTTGCGCTCCGACACGGGCACGGTGGTCGGCCCGGTGGACAGCCAGCTGGGCCAGTACCTGCGCATGCTGCATGTGTTTTTGTTCTTCGGGCCACGCTGGATCGTGGGGTTCCTCGGCGTGGCGATGCTGGTACTGATTGCCACGGGCATCGTCATCCATCGCAAGATCCTGGCCGAGCTGTTCACCCAGCGCTGGGGCCGCAGCTTTCGCGTAGTGATGTCAGACCTGCACAAATCCGCAGGCATCTGGGGCCTGGGTTTCCACATCCTGATTGCGGCCACAGGCGCATGGATGGGGCTGGCGCCGCTGTTCGAGCAGGGCACCAAATACCTTACC
This sequence comes from Acidovorax sp., assembly GCA_039593925.1. GTDB lineage: Bacteria > Pseudomonadota > Gammaproteobacteria > Burkholderiales > Burkholderiaceae_C > Acidovorax. The sequence goes on along the minus strand of JBCNOJ010000033.1, from coordinate 4,581 downwards.
GCTCCCAGCGCTCTAACCGCAGCCGTAAAAACCGCACGCAAGGCAGCGGGCGATGCCGCCGAGCCGGTGCGCATGCAGTCGCTGGACGCGCTGTATGCCACGGCGCAGCAGGCTGTGCCGGGGCTGGAGGCACGTTACGTGTCCATGCGCCGCTGGGGCACGGACACGGCCGAGGCAGGCTTTACGGGCAACCTCAGCAACCACCTCGCCAGCACCGCGCGGGTCGATATCAACGCCGCCACGGGCGTGCCCAAGAAAGTGCATGACCCGCGCACGGCGGGTCTCTGGTCGCTGGTCAACGGGCTGATGGAGCCGCTGCACTTTGGCGACTTTGGCGGGCTGACGCTGAAGTGGCTGTATTTCTTTTTGGGCATGACGCCAGCGTTCTTGTCCATCTCGGGCACGCTCATCTGGCTGGACGCGCGCCAGCAGCGCAGGCGCGAGGCCCAGGCGGCGCAACAGCCCTCTGCGGGCGGCGCCGCAGCGGCTGGCTGAACGCCGCGCCTCTCACCTTTCGCCCCGCACACCATGCAACGATTTCTTCTGGCGCTCCACGCCACCGTGCCCGCCGCGCTCGCCGTAGCGGTGCTGGTGCACCTTTGGGGGCCTGCGGGCCTGCCACCGCTTTCACAGCGGCCGGTGTGGTCGGTGTGGGTGCTCATTGGTGTGTGGCTGCTGATGTCGGTGCTGGCCGCTTGGGCGCTGCGCACGCTGGCGCTGTGGCGCTTGGCACTGGGCGGCGGCGGTGCGCTGCTGGCCCTGGCCGCTATCGTTGGGCTGGTGCTGGGGAGCGCGTTGGCGCCTGCCATGGCTTTGGGCTTGGTCGCGGTGGGGCTGGCCTGCGCGGGCATGGCGGGGTTCATCGGCCCGCAGCGGGTGCATGCCAACCGGCGCAAGACGGCACGGCCAGCAGCCACAGCGGCGGCTGCGCCAAAGCAGCACCCCATGCATTCGCGCGCCTGGCAGCACGCAACTGCCCAGGTAGCACACCTGCCGTTCTGGCTGTGTGGCGTGCTGGCGGTGGAGTCGTTTCGCCTCGCCCACATCGTCGCCACCGAGCCCGCGCGCTCGTCGGGCATGCTAGGCCTGCTGCTCGCATTTTTTGTGGCCTTGCCGGCCGCCACCTTGCGCCACTGGGCCCCTCGCACCACGGCCACGCTGTGGCTGCTGGCGGCCGGGGCATACGGTGGTCTGGCAGCCAAGGCGGGGCTTTGGCAGTGGGCCGCCGCCGCCGCGCTGTGTGCGCTGGCCGCTGTGGTGCCCTGGCTGTGGACGCTGCGACAGCCGGCGCGCAGGGCGGCGCGCAATACCACCAACCCGGCGGCAGCGGCGCAGCACCCTACGGAGGCTGTGTGAACCACGACCTCATGGGCGCCTGCGCCGCGCTGGTTTCGCTGATCGCCCTTGCCCACTGGGCGCAGGCCACACCCACACGCGCCTGGGGCGGCGGCACGCAGGGTTCCGCAAGGGCGCGCGCCTGGGCGATTGCACTGGCCACCTTGACGCTGCAAACGGTGACGGCCGTGGCCGCCGCCGGGCCAGCGGCGGGTGTGGCACTGGTGCTGGCAGCATGGATGGGATTGGGCTGGCTGCTGGTGCTGGGTATGAACCAGTGGCCGCAGGCAACGCATCGCTGGGCACGCCGGCTGGGCGCGGTGGGGGGGTTAGGTTGCTTGGCGGGCCTGGGGTGGGTGCTGGTGCGGGGGTGATGCGGCGGTGGGTTGGCCAGGTCATTCCCGCCGGACCAGCCAGCGAAAACTTGCAGTCAAATCAGGCTGTATCGCTTTAGCATTAAGCGCCAAAAGCTATCAATTAAATAGCAAACAGGCGCGCGGCACAATCGCGGGCATGGATCCCTCTTTGCTCAATGCCCCCTGGGTCAATACCCTGCGCTTCGTGCTGGAGGTGGCCGCCACCGTGGCGTTTGCGCTGTCGGGCGTGATTGCTGCTGCGCGCAAGCGGCTGGATGCCGTGGGCGTGTGTGTGGTCGCCTTTGTGGCCGCGTTTGGCGGCGGCACGCTGCGCGACCTGCTTCTGGATCAGCGGCCGTTCTTCTGGATTCGCCACACCGAATTCGTGTGGGGCATTCTGGCGCTGTGCATAGCGGCGATGCTGTTCATGCGGCAGCGGCACTTTCAGCCCACCGAGCGTGCCATGCTCCTGCCCGATGCGATCGGCCTGGGCCTGTTCGCCGCCGTGGGCGTGGACATTGCCACCGCCATCGGCATGCCGCCCATCATCAGCGTGATGATGGGGGTGACCACTGGCGTGTTTGGCGGCGTGCTGCGCGATGTGCTGTGCAACGAGGTGCCCCAGGCCTTCAGCGACCACCGGCCCTATGCCCTGTGCGCCTTTGCCGGCGGCTGGGCCGATGTGGCCCTGCGCCACCTGCACGCGCCCGATTGGACCCCGCTGGTGGCCTGCGTGCTGCTTACGGCCGGGCTGCGCGGGCTGGCGCTGTGGCGCAACTGGGAGCTGCCGGCGTGGCGGGTGTGAGCGGCCCTGCGCGCCGGGCGAAGAAATTGCTCTGCCTTCTTCAAAACCCTATCTGCTGAGCCCATGGAACGCTTCACCATCTCCATCGACGACGACCTGGCCCACGAGTTCGACCACTGGATCGCCGAGCGCGGCTACGGCAATCGATCCGAAGCCGTGCGCGACGTGCTGCGCACGCACCTGGCGCGCGTGCAGGAGCAACGCGATGCCGAAGGCCCCTGCGTGGCCAACCTCTCGTACGTCTACAACCACCATGAGCGTGAGCTGTCGGACCGGCTGGCGCGCCTGCAGCACGACCACCACGACCTGACCCTGGCCACCACCCATGTGCACCTGGACCACGACCAGTGCATCGAGACCGTGATGCTCAAAGGCCCCGTGGGCACCGTGCGCCGCTTTGCCGACACGCTGATGGCCGAACGCGGCGTGCACCACGGGCAGCTGAATGTGGTGATGGTCAAACCGGGCGAGCAGCCGGTGGACACACACGGGCACCACCACCCGCACCGCCACGACTGAGCCACTCAGGGCGCTGTTCTCAGTTCAGCATCGCGCGCCTACGCCGGGTGGCGTACAAGGCGCTTTCGCTCCGCCATTCGGTATGAAGTTTGCTTTTTTCTTCACACAAAAAGCCAACTGTCATGACTTCCGACCTCCTACACCTCCGCCTGCACCCCCTCCAGCGCTTTCCTTTGCACCAATTGGTGGCGGCCTGCCTGCTGAGCCTGGTCGGCACACACCAAGCCGGCGCACAAAGCACCACTTCAGTGCAGACACCACCCACCGCCGTACCCGCCTTGGGCGATATCGAAGTCAAGGGCCAAACGGCACGCGGCGCATCGGCCGCGTACACCACCACCACGCTGGAGACGCAGGACATCCAGGACGCGCACGTCAGCCACCCGCAGGATCTTCTGCGCAAGGTGCCCGGCATGAACGTGCAGAACTACCAGCTCTCGGGCGTGGGCGATGCCATCGTGATGCGCGGCTTTGGCGGTGGCGGGCATGGAGGCGATGTGGGAGTGGTGCTGGACGGCATTCCGCTCAACGAGGCCATGTCACACGCCGATGGCTATGTGGATCTGAACGTGATCGTGCCGCTGGAGATCGACCGGCTCACGGTCTACAAAGGCCCCGTGTCCGCGCTGTATGGCAACTTCAACCGCGCAGGCCTGCTGGCGGTGAAGACGCGCAAACATGGCGAATACAAAGATGTGGATGTGAGCCTGGGCGCCCACAGCACGCTGGACGCGCAGGCCGCGCTGGGCCTGAAGCTGGGCGAAGGCGAATCGCTGAACATCGCCGCACAGCACTACCGCACCAGCGGCTTCCGGACGCAGTCAGACCTTGCACGCAGCACCCTGGCCGCTCGCTGGAGCAAGGCCATCACCCCCGACCTGGAGTTGGCGTTGTCGGGCCGCCTGCACCATTCGCAAGGCGACTCGCCCGGCTACGTGACGGCGGCGCAGTTCGCCACCCACCCTTACGGCGTAGACACGCGCGCGATGAACGACGGTGCCAAGAAGAACTTCGCCACCCTGCGCGCCGACGTGCAGTACACGCTGGCGCCCGCGGTGAAGTGGCTGGGCTTTGCCTACACCACGCAGCAAACGTTCACCCGCTGGTTCAGCCGCCCCGTCAACACCACCACCTGGCGCCAGCGCGAAGAAAGTTATGACCGCAGCGTGGCGGGCGCGGGCACCAGCCTGAACGGCCGCCACACCACCGCCTTCACGCCGCTGAACTGGGTGGCGGGTTTCGAGACCTTCCGCGAAAGCACCGACTACCAATACTTCGACGGCTTGCAGCAGCGCGTGCGTGTGAATCCGGCCATCAACGACCGCACCTCCCAACTCAACAGCCTGAGCGCGTTCGCCGAGCTGGACGCGCCCATCCACCCGCTGCTGCAGGCCTCGGCCGGACTGCGCTGGGACCGCTTCACGGGAGATTGCACGAAGAACGGTGCAGAAACTGCCACCGACCCGTGCGGCCCGCTGGTCCGCATGTCGCACGCGAGCCCCAAGCTGGGCGTGCGCTCGCAGGTGGCACCGGGTGTGCTGCTGCGCGCCAACTGGACCGAAGGCT
>JBCNOJ010000329.1:0-5964 GCA_039593925.1 Acidovorax sp. | reverse complement strand
GGCTCCAACCCACAGGAAGCCCGGCCCTGCACGCACTTCTACACTGGCAACCCATGCGCTCATTCCCACGTTCCCTGCTCCGCACCGCTTTCGCTGCAGCCTTGCTGGCTGCGGCCCTGCTGCCCGCCTGCACCGCGCCCGCCGCGTCGCAATGGCTTGCCGCAACGCCCGCCGCGTGCCAGGCCACCCCGTGCCTGCGGTTGATCGGGCAGACCACGCTGGAGCACAAGTGGGTGTATGCCGGCACCACGGTAGGCGGCCTCTCGGGCATTGACTACGACGCGCAGAGCGGCCAATACCTGCTGCTGTCGGACGACCGCTCTGCGATGGAACCCGCGCGCTACTACACCGCACGCATCACCTACACCGCCCAGGCCCTGGCGGCGCCGGAGTTCACCCGCGTGGTTCCACTGCGCAACGCCGCCGGCCAGACCTACGCCCCCAGCCGCCGCGCCGTGGATGGCGTGGATGTGCCCGACCCCGAGGCGGTGCGTTGGCTGCCCGGCGCCAACATGTTCTTGTGGACCAGCGAGGGGGACTTTGCCCGTGGTTTTGGCCCCGCACTGCGCGCCACACGGGCGGCCGATGGCACGCTGCTGCGCGACTACGCCTTGCCCGCCGCCTTTGCGCCCAACCCGGGCGCCAAAACCGGGCCACGCGACAACGCCACCCTGGAGGGTCTGGCCCTGTCACCCGACGGGCGCACTGCGTGGCTGGCCATGGAAGGCCCCTGGCGACAGGACGGTGCGCGCGCCACACCCGCCAGCGGCGGCGCCCCGGTGCGCATCACCGCCATCGACGTGGAAAGCGGCCGTGCTTTGCGACAGGTGGCCTACCAGCCAGACCCCGTACCCCACAAAAGCCCCATCCCCGGCGGCTACACCACCAACGGCGTGAGCGAGATCCTGGCCGACGGCCCCGACCACCTGCTGGTGCTGGAGCGCGCCTACACGCTGGGCGTGGGCAACTCGGTGCGGCTGTACCGCATCCGCCTTGACACCGGCAGCGACACGCTTGCCGTGGAGGCCCTTGCGCCCGGCAACCACACGCCAGCGTCCAAAGCCTTGGTGGCCGACTTTGCGCAACTGGGGCTACCGCACGTGGACAACATCGAGGGCATGACCTGGGGGCCGCCGCTGCCCGGCGCCGCAGGGGGTGGGCGCGTGCTGGTGTTGGTGAGCGACGACAACTTCAACCCGGCACAGACCACACAGTTCATTGCGGTGGAATACCTGGTCCGCTGAGTTGGTGAAACCCGCCGCCCGGCGGGCTGCGCTCCGGCTTGCGGTACAACCCCCTTTCCATGACCGCGTTCCAAGCCCGTTCCCTGCAAGACCTGCATGCCCTGCGCAAAGCCCTGGCCGACCGCGCCGCGCGCGAGGCCCGGCTGCAGCAAGAGCGCGCCGAGGCCGAGCGCCGCGCCCGGGCCGAGCAGAACCTGTTCCAGACTGCCGTAGGCCCCGTGCAGGCCCTGAAAGGCCAGCACGACCGCCGGTGGCACACGCCCGAGCCCCCCGAACCTTTGCCCGTGCAGCACTGGCTGGACGAGGAGCGTGTGCTGCGCGAGGCCATCAGCGACGAATTCGATGTGTCCACCCTGCTGGACGTGGACGACCAGCTGAGCTTTCGGCGCCCCGGCATTGGCCGCGACGTGACGCACAAGCTGCGCGCAGGGCACTGGAGCATCCAGCGCCAGCTTGACCTGCACGGCCTGCGCACCGACGAGGCGCGCGAGGCGCTGGGTAACTTTGTCCGCCTGGCCCACCGCACAGGCCTGCGCTGCGTGCGCGTGGTGCACGGCAAGGGCCTGGGCTCGCCGGGCAAAACGCCCGTGCTCAAAGGGCGTGTGCAGCGCTGGCTGGTGCAGAAAAAAGAGGTGCTGGCGTTTGTGCAAGCGCGCCCCGCAGACGGTGGGGCGGGCGCCTTGGTCGTTCTGCTGCAGCCGGGGCGCAGGCGGTTGGGCGGGGGCTGAAAAACGGCGCCCACGCTAAGCCGGTCAGCAACTCATCCGGGAGCGCCCAGACCACCGCCTTGGAACACCAAGAATCTTGATTAAATTTCCTTCTAGCGCTTACCCATAAAGCGCTGATAGCTATCAAAATAGAAGCAAACCACCGTCGTTCTGCGTGACACTTGCCCTCGCCCATCAGGCATCTTGGGGACGGCTGCAGTTGCGCTTCGCACCACGCAAGCACTCATGCGATACGGTGCACATCCCCGTTGTACGGCGAGGCACTTTCGTGGAACAGGTCTTCCAGAAACTGCGCCAATTCCTCTTCGGCCACAAAGTCGGGCACCACAAACCCTGCAGGCGAGCAGGTACCGTCAACGCCCACACGGTAGGCCTGCCACAGCGCGCCTTCACGGCGCACCTCCACGATGCGGCCAAAGACGTTGAAGCGTGGGTGCGGGGTCATGGCACCACCGCTGCAATCAGGTCCACCTCCACCGTGGCGTTCTTGGGCAGCTGCTGCACGCCCACCGAAGTCCGGGTGTGTGCGCCGGCATCGCCCAGCACGGCAAACAACAGGTCGGACGCGCCATCGGCCACCTCGCTTTGCTGCGTGAAGCCCGGGGCCGACTGCACATACACGGTAATGCGCAGGATGGACTGCACGGCGTCCAGCGAACCCAGCGCGCGCTGCAGTAGCGCCAGGGCCCGCATCACGCACACCTGAGCGGCCTTTTGGGCATCGGCCAACGAGGCGCTGGCGCCCGCCGCGCCGGTGACAACCACCGTGTCGTCCACGCGTGGAATCTGGCCGCTCAGGTAAATGTGGTGGCCGTCGCGCACCCAGGGCACGTAGTGGCCGCCGATCTTGATCTCTCCGTCGAAGCGGTAACCCAGCGCCTGGGCTTGTTCCTGAAAACGGGCGTCACGGGACATGGAAAACCTTTGGGATGTGAAAGCGCACCACTATGCCACTGCAGCAGCGAAGTCGACGCGGCCAGGGCGGGCGAGTTCACCGAGGCGATTGCTCCGCCAGGGCGCAGCGCACATCTGTCTTATGCCTTCACGAGGCACAAAACAGGTCAACCCGCAGGCACCCTTTCCTGCTACATGTGCCGAGCGAACGGGTCCACCAGCGATGCAATGGTCACCCCTGCGGGGTGGCCCGCAGTCTCGGGACGCCAGGCGGGCTCGGGTGCTGCGGCCACGGGTTCCACCTTCAGCGGCTGCATGCTTCGGCCGTACAGGCGGCGCACGCGCTCTTCCAGTGGCGGGTGCGAGTCCAGGCGGCGCTCCAGGCTGCCCACGCCTTCCACATCCACCAGCAGCATGTGCTGCACCGAAGGGTGGTTCAGCCCCGTGTGGCTGTGCATTTCGTACCCGCGCGGTGTGTTGCGGCGCTGGTCCATCACCTTGCGCAGCACGCCGCCCAGGCCGTCGCGGCTGCGGGTCCATTGCACGGCGCGGGCGTCGGCCAAGTGTTCGCGCTGGCGGGAGACGGCGGCTTTCAACAGGCGCCCCGTGAGCCAGCCCGCAAACCCCGCCACCATGATGGCCGAACCGAACCACCAGGCCAGCCCCCCGCGCTCGCGCACCGAATCGCCAAAGTTGTAGACCAGCTCCAGGCCGAACACCATGCCGGCCAGCTGCATCTTCAGCCGCGTGTCGCCTTCGTGGATGTGGCTCAGCTCGTGGGCCACCATGCCCTGCATTTCTTCGCGGTTGAGGTAGTCGAGCGCGCCCTGCGTGACGGCCACCACGGCGTCGCTTTCGTCCCACCCTGCGGCAAAGGCGTTGATGGCATCGGTGCGCGGCATCACCATCACCTCGGGCCGCGGCATGTGGGCCGCAATGCACAGCTCGTCAACGATGTTGGACAAGCGCTGCTCGGCATGCGAGAGCGACGGCCGCAGCTCGCGCGCGCCTACGCGCTTGGCCAGCTTGACGCCGCCTGCGCGCAGGTTGGAGGTTTCCACCCACCAGCCGCCGAGCACCAGCATCAGCGACACCCCCACATTGGCCGCCAGAAAGCCCGCGGGGAACGGCAGGTGCACCGGCAGCAGCAAGGCCATCAGCCACCACGCCACCACCAGCGCCAGGTGCACGGCGGCGACGAGCACCGCCACGGCAATGGCAAAACCCAGCAGCAGGCGGCGCGTTTCGCTGCGCGCGTCCGCCTGGTGATCCCAGAATTTCATGGGTGCCGCTCAGGGTTCAGAACTGCACCTTGGGCGCAGCGCGCTCTTCTTCGCTGCGCGTGGATTCGAGCATGGGCACCGTGGGGAAACCCAGCAACCGCGCCACGATCAGGTCAGGGAACTGCGCAGCCTGGTCGTTGAACTCCAGCACCTGGTCGTTGTAGGCCTGGCGCGCGAAGCCCAGGCGGTTTTCGGTGCTGGTGAGCTCTTCGGACAGCGACTGCATGGTGGCGTCTGCCTTCAAATCGGGGTAGGCCTCTGCCACCACCATCAGGCGGCCCAGGGCACCGCCCAGCACACCTTCGGCAGCCGCCAGCGCACCAAGCGCGTTGGCGCTGGCGGGGGCAGAGCGCGCGGCGCCTGCAGCATTGAGGGCCTGGCCGCGGGCCTTGATCACGGCTTCGAGGGTGGCGGCTTCATGCGCCAGATAGCCACGCGCCACCTCCACGAGGTTGGGAATCAGGTCGTACCGCCGCTTGAGCTGCACGTCGATCTGGCCGAACGCATTGGCGATGCGGTTGCGCAACTGCACCAGCCGGTTGTAGACCGCAATGGCCCACACGACGACGCCCACGGCAATACCCAGAACAATCCATGCGGTTGCAGACATTTCCCTACCTCCTCTGTTGTTGACTTTGATATGGGCGCATCTTAGCGAGCCCGGTGGTGTGGCAGGCCGATATATCTTTTCAGGAAGGGGTTTAGGCCAAAATGGCCTGTAGCGCTTACCCATCAAGCGCCAATAGCTATCAAAAAGTTAGCACCCTCTCCATCGAGCACGCCGGCACAGGGCTGTGCCACGCCTGCGTTGGCCAAGCACCTTGTGGCGCTGGACCACGCCTGCCTGCGCCATGACACGGTGCCGTCTGACGCCGAAAGCGGCTGGGGGCACGCATTCTTGGGGCATATCCCCATGCCCAAGGAGCGGACCATGCTGAAACGACTCTTCGATGCTTCCACCCTCTACCGCCGCCGGGCACAGCGCTGCCTGGAGGACGCGCGCATGGCGGCGCTGGAACATGAGACGGCCGCTGAATACCACGCGGCGCTGGGCAAGATGTACCGCGACCGCGTGTTGCGGATGGAGCGCGGCTGCGCACCAGAGCCGACACCAAGCGTGATCCAGGACGCGTCGCTGCCTCCCCGCGTGTCGGCGTTGCGCCGCAGCGACCTGGGCAAAGGCCAACACGCGATTGCGCAAAGCGGTTTGGCCTGAGGCCTGAAGGGTAGGCGCCGCGCCGCCGACTTGCATCGCCTGCGTTCGCCGTAGGCACCAAGAATGAATAAATGAAGGGCTTCGCGGTCGGTAGTGGCGACACCAATGCACCGCGCGGCACGTCACACGCCTCGGTTGCGCATCCAGTCGGCGGTGCCCATGAAACTTTCCTTCAGCCGAGCGCGCAGGTCCGCAGGCACCCCGGTTTCGCCCATGGCCTGGTCCATGCAGGCCACCCATTGGTCGCGCTCCTGAATGCCGATGGAGAACGGCATGTGCCGCATGCGCAGGCGCGGGTGGCCAAATCGGCTTTGGTAATGGTCGGGCCCACCCAGCCAGCCACACAAAAACCAGAACAGCTTTTGCCGGGCGCTGGTCAGGTCGCTGCCATGTGCAGCGCGCAGTTCTGCGTAGGCAGGCTCCAGATCCATCAGGTCGTAAAACCGCTCGACGAGGGCATGCACGCGCTCCTCGCCGCCGATCCATTCAAAGGGCGTGGTAGCCGGGGCGGGGGCGGCGCCATCGGCAGCAGTGTTTTCAGAATTCATGGCAAAAACAGGCTCCAGCGCTTATCCAATAAGCGCTGGCAAAGTCCGAGG
>JBCNOJ010000328.1:0-5978 GCA_039593925.1 Acidovorax sp. | reverse complement strand
GCGCCACGCCGCGCAACTGGCGCTGGACTACGCGCCCACCGACCGCTGGCAAGTGGGTGCCACGGTGAGCGCCTCCAGTGCGGTGTTTGCCAATGACGTCAACAGCGAGCATGCCGCAGGGTTTGCGGTGTGGGGGTTGAACGCCGCCTACCGCATGGGAAACGCACAAGAAGGCTCCGGCAGCACCCGCTGGCAGCTGTGGGCCCGCATGGACAACGTCTTCAACCGCCGCTACGCGGGCACCCTGATCGTGAACGATGGCAATGGCCGCTTCTTTGAGCCAGCCGCCGGGCGCCGAATGATGGTGGGTGTGCGCGCACAGTTTCTGTAGTGGTAGGCATCTGCAGGGCCCGCGCACCAACGTCCAACAACTTGCAATCGTCAGCCCAGCAGATGTTGGCTACGCGCCCTTGGTCAGCTTGCTGAGGGTCTTGATGGCGGCCGACAACGAAACGGCCGCCGTGTCATAGCCCTGCCAGGGCCCGTTCCCGGTGCGCAGCCTGCGCCCAACCGTCTTCAACGTCCAATGGGCGCCGCTCGTGATCTTGTTCAGTTCATCCCACGCCACGGGCACCGAAATGCCCATGCCAGGCCGCGCGCGCGCCGTCCAGGCGCTGGCAGTGGTGGCACCAAAGCCATTGCGCAAGTAGTCCGCAAAGATCTTCCCCACCCGGTTGCGGGGACCGCTTTTGGCCACAAAACGCTGGGGAATGGTGCGAGCAAGGTGCTCCACCACCGCCTGGCTGAACGCCTTGACGGTGTCCCAGTCATGCAAGCGCTTGATCGGCACCACGACGTGCAGGCCTTTGCCGCCGCTGGTTTTGAGAAAGGCAGGCAGCCCCAACTCCGTCAGCATCAGCCGAACCAGGGTAGCGGCTTCTTGCACATGCGCCCAGGCCACGCCTTCACCGGGGTCCAGGTCAAAGGTGATTCGGTCAGGGCGGTCGATGCGGTCCTTGCGCGCGTTCCAGGTGTGAAATTCCGCGGTGTTCATCTGTGCAGCCGCCAGCAAACCAGCGGGCGTCGCCACCTCCAGCAGCGGTGGGTGGTCCGGGTACAGCGACTGGGGCAACTGCACCACCCCCTCTACGCGCCCCGCTTCCCAGTGTTTCTGAAAAAACAGCTCACCCCGTACGCCGTCAGGAGCGCGCACCAGCGACACAGGCCGCCCCTGAAGGTGCGGCAGCAACAGCGGCGCTACTGTGGCGTAGTAGCGCACCAAGTCCAGCTTGGTGGCGCCTGTGGTCGGGTCGATGACCCGGTCGGCGTTGGAGACACGCACGCCGGAAACCTTGCTCACTGCGGCGGCTTTGGTGCCGGTGCCTGCGGGCGTTGCGCTCACAGGCTGGCCAACCTCTTGGCGAATGTCTTCGGGAGCCTTGTCACTGCGCAAACCCTTGAAAACGGCATGACGTACTCGGCCTTCCTGGGTCCAATCGGCAAATGCCACCTCCGCCAGCAACTCTGGCTCCACCCAGTGCCCTTTCTTGTCAATGCCCTGCGGATCAGCGAATGGGCTTTGGGCCACACGCAAGCGCTTGAGCCGCGCGTGCAGGTCTTTCAACGCCTTTTCCGTGAAGCCCGTGCCCACGTTGCCGACGTAGCGCAGCGCGCCATCGCCTTCGTGAACACCCAACAACAGTGATCCAAAGCCGGTGCGGGAACCTTGCGGATCGGTGTAGCCGCCAATCACAAACTCCTGCCGATGCGAGCACTTGAGTTTGATCCAGTCGCTGCTGCGGCGCGGCACATAGGGGCTGGCCTTGCGCTTGCCAATGACGCCTTCAAAGCCCAGTTGGCAGGCCGACGACACCAGGTCGGCAGGCATCGCTTCAAATGCTTCGCTAAATCGAACAATGCCTGGCCTTTCCGTGGCGTCAATGAGGGCCCGCAAACGTTCACGGCGCTCCACCACCGGCAGCGGTCGCAGGTCTTCGCCGTCGGCAAAAGGCAAGTCAAATGCGTAAAACACCAACTCGGCGGTGGAGTCGCCATCGAAGGCGTTCTGAAGGGCCTGGAAATCAGGGATACCGTGCGCATCCACCATCAGGACTTCGCCATCTATCCAGCCTGATTGCAGCGGCAGCTCGGCAAGGCTGCGCGCCAAATGCGGCATCTTGTGGGTCCAGTCGTGGCCGTTGCGCGTCATCAGCCGCACATCGCCGTTGTCCACGCGCGCCAGCATGCGGTAGCCATCGAACTTCAGCTCCCAAAGCCATGCTTCGGCATCTGCGGGAGCTTCGGTGGCCAGTGTGGCCAACTGGGGGGATAGCTGCTTGGGCAACGCCAAAGATCTCCCCCGTTGCGGCCTTGCCCCCCGGCCTGCCTTGCCTTGCTTTGGCAGCACGCCCGCCTCGGCGGAAACCTCCAGGTCAGGAACCTGCGCGATGTCTGATGCCACGCTGTCGGGCATTTCATCGACAACGCTGAATTCTTCGGAAGGCCTCTCGCTGCCATCCCGCTCCTTGATGAGCAGCCACGCGGGCTGCCGGTCGTCAGGCCGCCCGTGCATCCGCACCAGGGTCCATTGACCGTTCAATTTTTTACCATGCAAACGGAACTTGAGCTTGCCGCTGCGCAGGCCCTTTTCAGCGTCACCCAATGGTTCCCAACGGCCCTTGTCCCAGATGATCACGCGTCCCGCGCCATATTGGCCCGCAGGAATCTGGCCTTCGAAATCGTTGTAGGCAATGGGATGGTCTTCCACCTGCACGGCCATGCGCTTCTCGGTGGGGTCATAGCTGGGGCCTTTGGGAACGGCCCAGCTTTTCATGCTGCCGCCCAACTCCAGACGGAAGTCGTAATGCAGCCGACTTGCCCAATGCTTTTGCACCACGAACTGCAACGTTGCTTCGCCGGGTTCTCCACCATCCGCCGGTTCCGGGGTGAAGGCGAAGTTCCGTTTGCTGCGGTAGAGCGCCAATGCATCTTTCACAACATCCCCTCACGCGGCGCGGCGCACAGGCTTTTTGGGTGCCGGCGGCTTCGCAGAGGCGGCCCTTTTGCCCACAGGCTTGGTCGATGCCTTCTTCACCGGTGCTGCGGCCTTGGCAGACTTCGTGGTGCTCGCAGGTTTCGGCTTGGACGCCGTTTTCTTGGCACTGCCACTACGGTCTTTTGGAGCGGACCGCAACCGCGTGACAGAAGCTGGGTGGGTCTGGGCAGAGGTCTTAGGCGCCTTGCCCTCCAGGCTGCGCTTGAGCAGCGCGGTGAGGTCGAGGACCTCCGCCCCTACAGAACCTGAAGGCGCCGCATCTGGCACTTTGGCCACCTCAGCCACCTCGCCAGCTAAGGCCTTCTGCTCTACCAGTTGGTTGATCTGGTCGGCAAAAGAATTGCGAAAGTTATCTGCCTCCCATGGCTGGGTCATGTCCTCAATCAGTTGCATGGCCATGGTGAGCTCTGCATCCTTGATTCCAGCGGTTTTTGCGTCCAACGGAGGCAGGTTGAGCTGCTCGAAAGATCGGATCTCGCCGCCCCAGCGCAGCAGGTTTAGGATGAGCGCCCGGCCGCAGGGGATCAACACAGCCAAGTGCTGCTTGGATTGAATCACTACCTTGGCCACGCCCACCTTGTTGCTCTTGCGCAGCGCCTCGCGCAGCAGCGCATACACCTTCTCACCGCGCTTGAGGGGTGCGGTGTAGTACGGCCGCTCCAGGTACACAAACGGGATTTCGTCTGCGTCCAGAAACGCCTCGATCTCTATGGTTTGTGTGACTTTGGGATATGCCGCCGCAATCTCTTCGGGCGACAGCACCACGTATCGCCCGTCTTCGTACTCCACACCCTTCACAATGTCGGCGGTGGCGATCTCTTTGCCGGTGACTTTGTTCACCCGCTTGTAGCCCACGGGTTGCATCGAACGCTTGTCGAGCCAATCAAAGTCAATTCCCGGACTGGTGGTGGCAGAGTACAAGCCTACTGGGATGTGCACCAGTCCAAAGCTGATGGCCCCCTTCCACATCGTTCGGGTAGACGTTGGTGCCTTGCCGGAGTCGTTCGCTTCGCTTGCCATGGCAGTTCCCGAGGCATCAGTGCGATGCGAGGTATTCACGCACCTTGTCCGCCGAAGGGCCCACGGCGGCCACCGCCTCGCGCAGTTCGGCCTCTGTAATGGCCAAGCTGTCGGCCCAGTCGCGCACCTCGTACGGCTCGCTAAGGCTGATCAAATGGCGGTCGTGGGCTATTCCGGCTTTGTCGTCGCTCATGGCGGTGCTCCTAAAGACTGCTTGAAGATGCAGCCCAAGTTACTCCCGCCGTACATCAGCGAATGTAGGACAGCCGCAGCACACCGCGTCGGCATTGGCAAGGCGGCGCGAGATACAACTCAGCGGTAGAGCCCTGCATCGAAAAGTCATTTGCCAACTGCGTGATACGCGCACGATACCCACCAGTGCGCGATAAGACTGGTCAGCGGCGACTTCCCTGCAAGACCCGGGGCTTTGCATATTTGTTACCGCTTTGCAAACCCATGTTTTTCACAATGTTCTGCTCTGTCACAACCCGGGAGATGCGACATGCCGTTTGAATATCTGCGTGAGATTGCCAAGGCCGAGCTTCCTCTGACCGTTCAGCAAGAGGAGCAGATCGATAAATTGCGCGTTTTGCGTGCGGCAGAACTGGTGACAGTGATGCTCCCGAGCCCAACCTCTGGCGCCCAATTTGCGCGCGTTCTGGCCATCACCCCCAAGGGCCGTGCAGCACTGTCGAGTGATTTGCAGACGCTGCCGTAAGAATGCTCCTGAGCACCCAACTACCGCACCGTATGGCACGAGTGCCAAGCGAGCATTTGCCCCCGTACAGCAACCCACAGAGACCGGCGACACGGTGCGAATGTGCCGTGATAAGGGTGAGCGCGAGAGTGCTTTTCGGCGTTCACTGATGGCGGACTACAGCGTTGTCTGACGCATGGCAAGCATTCAGGACGCGTCCAATGGGCCATCGCTCCAGAAGCACCGCAGGAAAACCGCCATGCCCAGCAACCACCGCACTGGCCCGACATTGCTCAAGCCCCGCGCACTTAAACGCATGCGCCAGTGGGAAGCCGCCTTGCGCCCACCCCGTGAACCCTTGCGGTTTCCGGAACCGGAGCCGCCACTTTGGAAGCCGCTGGGCTGAGACGCGGGACGCGACTCGATTGAACCCTCTGGACAGTGGCGCAACTATCTTTAACTTGGCCACAACCAATCTGCTTGGGGACATAGGAACATCCAGTTCCAGAATCTCGCAAAGTCTGGAGAAATCGCACGAGGTGAGGCGCTTCTCAATTTCCTGTATCGCAAATTGAACCGCTGCAGACATTCAAGTGATATGCGGGCAGAGAATTTTTCAATCGTATTAATAGCATTGAATGTACTGATAATTTATTTTGCGATGCCATCTTAAAGCGGGCTTCGCGACCCCAGCAAAAAATCATGCCTGCGCATGATAGCAGCAACATTTTTTTGCAACTAAAGTATGAGAACCTTGCGGGAACACCCTTGAGGCATCAACTTTAGAGGAGCAATAATGCATTTTAAGCACTGGGCAGCTGCAACAGCAGCCGCTGCAATTTGTGGATCGGCCGCTGCAGCCCAAGCCACTACCGATTTCGATGTTCTCTTGACCATTGGTGAATCCTGCACCTTCAGCGCGAAAGCCACCGCAAATAATGTCGATTTTGGGTCAAAGCCGCGAGCCTCTTCGCCGGTGAAGTACGAAGCTGAAGGAAAATTATCCCTCGATTGCAGTGAAGGCACCGCCTATTACATCGGGTTGAACGGCGGAGGTTTCGCCGGCCCAGACATAGCAGACCCCAAGCCGGGTGTCCGGCAAATGAGCAATGGTGTTGCGGGTGCGGGTGTCGTATATGTGAAATATGACCTCTTTCAAGACGCGCTGCATACCCAATTCTGGGGAAATACCAAGGCAAATGGAAAAGGCGGCACTGGCACAGGCAAACCGGTGGATATTTCTGTCTACGGGCTTGTCACCAACGC
>JBCNOJ010000327.1:0-5979 GCA_039593925.1 Acidovorax sp. | reverse complement strand
ACACGCTGCGCTTTTTTGACCCCGACATGCAGGCCGTGGTGACCACCCGCGCCGCACTCGAGGCTGACCTGCGCTCGGCCCTGGTGCAAGACGAGTTTTTGCTGCACTTTCAGCCGCAGATGCACCAATCGGGCCGCTGTGTGGGGGTGGAGGCGCTGGTGCGCTGGGCCCACCCGCAGCGCGGCATGGTGTCGCCTGCGCAGTTCATTCCGCTGGCCGAAGAGACCGGGCTCATCCTGTCGCTGGGCCGCTGGGTGCTGCACAACGCCTGCAAGCTGCTGGCCAGCTGGCAGGACGACCCCGCCCTGGCGCACCTGACGATGGCCGTGAACGTGAGCTCGCGCCAGTTCCGCCATGCCAGTTTTGTGGACGATGTGGCCCGCGTGCTGGCCATCACCGGTGCGCCCTCGGGCCAGCTCAAGCTGGAGCTGACCGAGAGCCTGCTGGTGGAAGACATGGAAACCACCATCGCCACCATGGCGGCCCTGCGCAGCTACGGCGTGGGCTTCTCGCTGGACGACTTTGGCACCGGGTACTCCAGCCTGAGCTACTTGAAGCGCATGCCGCTGGACCAGCTCAAGATCGACCAGAGCTTTGTGCGCGACCTGCTGACCGACCCCAACGACGCGGCGATCGTGGACACCATCATCGGCCTGTCGCGCAGCCTGGGGCTGGAAGTGATCGCCGAAGGCGTGGAAACCGCCGAGCAGCGCGAATTGCTGGCCGAAGCAGGCTGCATGCTGTGCCAGGGCTACCTGTTCAGCCGACCCCTGCCTGCGGACCGCCTGGAGGCCTTCCTGCGGGCGGCGGTGGCTTAGGTTCAGGCCAGTTCTCCCGTTTTGGCCCGACGGCGTGCATAGGCCCTGCATGGGCCCCTTGCGGGTGCGTGCTCAGGCGGCCCACCCCCGCATATCTCCTTTGTCTGCGCCAATCACTGCGCTTTCACTTCGACCACCTGCTCGAAGCCGCCAAAAATCATGCGTTTGCCGTCAAAAGGCATGGGCGGATTGCCGGGCGCGGACGGGTCCATGCGCGGGTCTTCCATCATCTTCTTCATGCCCGCATCGCGCGTGGCTTTGTCCGGCCACTCGACCCATGAAAACGCCACCGTTTCTTCGGGCGTCGCCTTCACAGCGCGGCGGAAGTCGGTGACCTTGCCGTCGGGCACGTCGTCGCCCCAGCCTTCGACCACGCGCAGGGCACCCAGCTCAAGAAAGATCGGGTCAAGCTTGCGTGCGTGCGCAACAAAGGCCTCTTTGTTGGCGGTGGGGACGGCGATCACGAAACCATCGATGTACGACATATCTGCACTCCTGTCAGTTTGAAGATTCGACGCGCCCACCAAAGGCGCCCCGCATACCCACGACGATTGGCGGTGCGCCATATCGACAAGCGCAACACGATGCGGCACGTTTTTTTCTGCGGTGCTGCCGCAATGCCCGTTCGGGGCCCGCGTTGCGCCCACTGGAAAGGGGAAAGGAGGGTGCGGGGTACACGGGTTCTCCCTCTGTCTTCTTCTTATCTCTTTTATAAATACATAGTCGTAGTAGTAGAGGGCGGCACGGCATGTGGACAACCGCATTTTTGTGAAGCCCGGCAAGCACTTGCGTCGGCCACAACCCTGTGCATGCATCCCCCTTGCCGCTGTCCTGGCAACGGGGACAAAACGGCGCCAGCGGACTTTTCTGTGGACAACTGGCCGGTTGTGCCAGAGATATCCCCAATCTTGCACACCGTGGCTCCGAATCGGCTTATTTGGAGTCAAATTGCGCCCTAGCGCTTATGCAGAAAGCGCTGAATGCTATTAATTGAGTAGCGATTGGCTGCAGGCCACGATGGCCGACATACCCGCCATTGCTGTGGCGGGCCCAGCTGCGAACCTCGGTGGACACCCCCGCAACCAGGCACAGGCCACGACCACGGCGTGTTTGGCAGTCGCGACCACCGTGGCGGGCCTCCCAAGACCATGACGGACCTTTTCGCCTCCAGGAAGCGATGGAGTCGGCCGCACGACGGCGCGCCCTCAGCCCGTCAGCCCGTCAGCCACTTTTCATGCCATCCACCAGCCACCCCCATTGCGGTCCCGCTGTCCACACCCGCCGTGCCACGCCCCGGTTTCGGGTTTTCTGGTTGTTCTTTATTCTTTATATATATAAATAGCAGTAGTAGTAGAGCAGGCCTGTTGCTGTGGACAAAGCCATTTTTGCCAATGCTGGCAACCACTTGCACTGCGCCAAAGTCTGTGTGGCGAGCCCCCGGAATGGCCGGGGCTGGCAGACAACAACTTGAAGGACCGGCATTTTTCTGTGGATAACTGCCAGGTTGTGCCGGAAATCACCCCAGGTTTATCCACAGGAGCACTTGGAGAACAGTCGGCAAGGGCATGCGTGCCCCGGACGGGCGTGAAAAAGCCCGGTGTCCTGGGTAGGACACCGGGCTTTTGACCCCCTGGGTCAGGGGGCTAGGAATGGCCAGGGCGGCGTGGCCGTTCAGCCTTCGGCGCCGCGCTTGCCGTGCGGGTGGTCACCGTGGTGGCGGTGCATGCCGCCACCCATGCGGGGCCCGCCATGGTGCGCCTTGGCGTCAAAGGTTTTTTGCTGCTCCGGCGTCAGCGCGGCATAGAAGGCCTTGGTGGCCTCGCCGCGGCGGTCGGCCTCGGCGGCGTGCTGGGCGCGCAGGGCCCGCATGCGGTCGATGCGCTCGGGGGTGGTCAGTTGCTCCATGCCCTTGCGGTCCAGGCGGGCAGGGCGCTCGCCGGGCTGCATGGACGCGGTGAACGTGGCCCATGCCGGTTCCTGGGCGGCGGTCAGCTGCAGCTGGCTCTTGAGTTTGGCCAGGCGTTCGGCGCGGTGCTGAGCGCGTTTTTCTGCGCGCTGGGCCGGGTCGCCCTTGTGGTGGCGTTCGCCCATCTTGTGGCGCGGCGCAGCCTCAGCGGCAGCACCCGCAGCGGTTGGAGCAGCAGGGGCGGGCTGTGCCAGTGCGGGCAGGGCCAGTGCCGCCAGGACGGCGGTGGCGGCCAGACGGTGGTGAAGGCGAGAGAGTGGGAAAGCCATGATGGGGTCCTTTCACAGAGTGGATCAACCCGCCGGAACGGTTGTCCCGGCGATTGAGGTTCAGTGTCTGCCCGGTGTGTATCGCCGCCGTGCGTGTTGGATGTGGCTGTGTAAAGTTGTGACAAGAAGCTGTGGGTGTCAAGGCGAATATTTTGGGTAAAAATGGGCCCAAGCGCTTACTGGGAAAGCGCTGATAGCTCCTGAATTGATAGTGTTTGCCTCGGTGCAAAGCGCCGGCTGAGTGCCGTGTTGCGCGGCCCGGTGCCCCAACCGCCGACAATGAGCGCTTGGCCCGGCGTCGCCCCGATGAGCCCTCGGCAGCCCGGCCCCCCATTCTTCTTTCTCACACTCCCCAACAAAAGGTTTTGTCCGTGTTCAAGAACATGATCGTGTACCGCATTGCGCCGCAATGGCAGGTTGAACTGACGCAAGTGGAAGAAGCGCTGGCCAAGACGCCGTTCAGCGAATGTGGCGCCACGCAGGAGAAATCGCTGGGCTGGGTGCCGCCGCGCGGTGAGGAGCACGGCCCGCTGGTGGAGTCGGTGGGCGGCCAGTGGATCCTGCGCTTCATGGTCGAGTCCAAGGTGCTGCCCGGCAGCGTGCTGGCGCGCAAGGTCAAGGAGAAGGCCGCGCGCATCGAGCAGGAAACCGGCCGCAAGCCCGGCAAGAAGGAAAGCAAGGAACTGAAAGACGAGACCAAACTGGACCTGCTGCCCATGGCGTTTACCAAACAGGGCTCGATGTGGATCTGGATCGATCCCGCCTCCCGCCTGCTGGTGCTGGACACCTCCGCCCAGGGCCGTGCGGACGAGGTGGTGACGCTGCTGGTCGAATCGCTGCCCGGCCTGTCGGTGTCGCTGCTCAACACCCAGACCAGCCCGCAGGCCGCCATGGCCCACTGGCTCAAGGAGCAGGAGCCGCCCGTGGGCTTCACGGTGGACCGCGAGTGCGAGCTGAAAAGCGCCAACGAAGAAAAAGCTGTGGTGCGCTACGCCCGCCACCCGCTCGACATCGAGGAGGTGCAGGCCCACATCGACGCCGGCAAGCTGCCCACCAAACTGGCCCTCACCTGGGACGACCGCGTGAGCTTCATGCTGACCGAGGGTCTGCAGATCAAGAAAGTGTCGTTCCTCGACACGGTGTTTGAAGGCACCAAGGCGGACGACGGCGGTTTTGACACCGACGTGGCGATTGCCACGGGCGAACTGGTCAAGCTGATTCCGGACCTGATCGAGGCGCTGGGCGGCGAGGCGGAAAGCGGCGTGGCCAGCGCGGCCCAGGCCGTGGCAGCGGCGGGCGCAGGCGCACCGAGCGGCGATGGCCTGGCGGCAACCGCACCTTTGCCACCCAAGGGAAAGGATGTGGTGGGCCGCGCCATCACCGGGCCGGCCACGGCGCCTGTGGATACCGACCCGGATTCACCGCCGTTCTGATCCCCGGACCCGCTGCCGGGCCGCTGGGCGATGGCGGCCAACGCTCGGGCCACCGCCCAAAACGGTGAAAACCCGCGCAGCGTCGTCTACACGGCCTGCGCCGCTGCCGACACCCGCGCGACCAGCGCAGCCAGTTGCTGCACATAGGGGTCGTCAATGCCGAGCACCGCGCATTGCGCGGCGAGCTGGTCCAGATAGTCGCGGTTGCTGCCGATGCGCCCACACGCGCGGGCGATGGTGTCGGCAGTCTGCTGCATCGTGAGGTCGCCCCGGTAGTGGCGGTGGCCCGTGTTGGCCGTCAGCACCAGCGCGCTGGCGAGCGGGCCCTGGAGCGTGTGCAGCGGCATCAGCGTAGGGCAGTAGGCGCCGGTGATCATCTCGCGGCGCCAGAGCATGCGGGATTCGGCCTCCACCCACACTGCAGGAATGCGAAAGACCAGGCCTTCGCACAGAACGCTGTTGCCTGTGCTTTCCTTGGGATTGCCCAGGGCAGGGATCTGCTCCAGCGTGAGCACCAGCCCCGGGCAGTCGGGCGTGCCACGGCCGATGGAGGTGCTCAGCGCAAAGCGGCGCGCAAACCCGCTCAGGCTGGCGCGCCTTACTTCGCTGAAGTGAAACCCGGGGTTCCACATGAGTGATCCATACGCGAACACCCACAGATCATGCCGTTGGGCCGAGATGTCGGCCAGCACTTCGCGGCGCGACCGTTCCACGTCACCGTCGGGCAGCCGCCAGTCGGCGGGCAGGCCCTGGCAGCGCGCCTGGGCATCCCATTCGGCCAGTACCGCGTCGGTCAGGCGCAGGCCCGAGGCGTCGGCGGGTGTGAGCCTGCCTTCGAGCTCGGGAACGTGCACGAAGGCGGAAGGTGGGACTGGCATGGCGTCGGTATGTGGGGTAAGAGGCGAAGTGTGATGCAGCGGGGCGGAGGTTTCGGCGAGCTTGTTTATCGGCGCGGCAGGTCGAACACCAGCACATCGGCGTTCGCACCCTGCTCCAGCACCAGCTGCGCTTCGCCGTCCAGCAGGGCGCCATCGCCAGCGGTCAGCGGCACGCCATTGACTTGCAGCGCGCCCTGCGCCATGTGCACGTAGGCCAGGCGGTCGGGGCTCAGCGCCTGCGTGGCGTGTTCGGTGGCGCCATCAAAGTAGCCGGCCCATAGTGAGGCATCCGCATTCATGCGCAGCGATCCTTCCACGCCATGGCGCGAGACCAGGCGCACCAAGCGGCCCCGGCGTTCCGCCGCAGGAAAGTGTTTGTGTTCGTAGCTCGGGCGGATGCCGGTGAACAGCGGCTTGAACCAGATCTGCAGAAAGTGCGTGTCCTGATCTTGCAGCGCGTTGAATTCGCTGTGTTGCACGCCCCACCCGGCGCTCATGCGCTGCACATCGCCCGGGCGCAGGATGCCGGTGGCGGATGCCGCTTGGGCTGGCTCTGCAGGAGGCAGGTTGTCTTGGTGCGCCAGCGCGCCGCTGAGCACGTAGCTCACGATCTCC
>JBCNOJ010000326.1:0-5996 GCA_039593925.1 Acidovorax sp. | reverse complement strand
GTGGCCCCGTCACGCGCCACCTGGAGATGGTGGGCGCCTACGCGTACACCGACCGCCGCATCACCCGCAGCAACCGCCCCGACGAGGTGGGCCGCCGGGCTGCAGAGGTGCCTTATCACCAAGCCTCCGTGTGGGGCAACTACCAGTTGGCAGCGTGGGGCCTGCCTGCGTGGACGGTGGGTGCTGGCCTACGCTACACGGGCGACATGGTGGACGGCACGGCCGCCGCCTACCGCGTGCCGGGCTACAGCGTTGTCGATGCCATGCTGGCCTGGCAACAGGGCCCCTGGCGCGTTGCACTGAACGTGCGCAATCTGGCTGACAAGCATTTCCTGATCTGCAACGGCGCGCAGTGCCTCGACGGCAACCCGCGCACGGCCACGTTGTCGGCGTCCTACCGCTGGTAAGGCCGGCAGCGGCAGGCCGTCGCTGTCAACGAACTGAAGCAGTTAAAGGTGTATTGCCAGGGGAGTTTTGAGAGCTGCTCTACGACACGCTGAACGAACTGTCCGAACGGTTGCCGCGCGTCAACGCTCACGGCGTTGACCGCCTGCTCCTCGCCATGGCGGAACCTCTGCAGGCTCAGACCAAACCTCTGACCGAAGAGACGCCGCGTGGCAATGGAGCGGCCAAGGCTTTCGTGGCCTGCCTGTTGAAGCGACGGCCCACGGTGCGTCATTACTTGCGGATGCACCCGTGGTTCTGACAATTGCACTGCGTAGGCAGTCGTAAAAGGGCCTGCTACGCAGCGGGCCCTTTGCGTGAGCAAATGCTTAGCCGCGCCGCCGTGTTCTTGCAATGCCGAGTATCGCTACCAATGAGGACATCAGAATCAGGCCCCATTCAGACAGTGTCGGTATAGAGGCAGTAGTCGCTGCTACTGGCGGCGCTGAGAAGGTCATCACAACGCGCCCCGTTTGTCCCGCTAGCTCGGAGTCTCCCCCTTGACCTGGGGAGCCTGCCGCTGGTCTCCCCGCGGCGCCACCGACCATGACGATGCCATTGAAGCCGGATACGGATAAGTCGGTGGCCCTGACGGGCATGCAAGCGGTGATGCCGGGTACGCTAGTGCCATTGGCGCCAGGAGTGCCGTTCGTGGCACCAGGGCCGCTTCCTGTACTGCGAGTACCGCTAAGTCCCCCTGCACCCCCTGTAATGCCCCCGCCGCCGCCGCCGCCGCCACCACCACCATCAGAAAAGTCTGGGTTACCGTCAGCTCCCCGTCCGCCCGCGCCTCCTACACCTCCAGAGGTGCCTCCATTGCCAGGCCCAAGTCCAGGTCCAGATCGACCGCCTCCCCCCCCGCCGCCTGCTGCACTGACGCCAGAAATACCGGCTCCCGTCACATAGGAAAGGCCACCGCCCCCTGCGCCAGATGAACCTTGTACGTCAACGCCATCGGGCCCCTTAACTCCGCCGATGCCACCAACGCCCCCGCCAGGTATGCCGCCAGTGCCGCCCGGGCCACTCGGGACACCACCGCCACCGCTTCCCCCACCGCCACCTGTGCCCGACTGCACGGTGAGAACGCTTCCCGCGATAAGTCCCATCACAGTTTTTCTGCAGTAAGCACCGCCGCCGCCACCGGCACCGAACCAACCTGCGCCGCCGCCGCCGCCGCCCCAGACCTCGAAAGTAATCGTTGTAACGCCAACGGGCACCTCACAGGTACCACTAGGGTTGATCCCCTCTATGCAATCGGCCGCTTGTACAGCGGTACCAGCCACTAGTGCCGCGGCAATTGCCACAGCTCGAATCGTTTTGCGCATATTCGGTTCAAGTTTCATAGTTCGCGCGATGCTAGCTGCGAGGTGAGGGTTTGTGCTGCCTCCTCATGCATCGTGCTTACTGTGGTCTTGTCCAGTGTGCGCAATAGCGGCATGCATTCCGGCCTTGGCCTTTACGCCCAACCAGTGCACTTGGCGCCCACCCGAATGTCCTGAGGCGCGTGCAGCGTCATCCTGATGCATGAGGGGGCTCAAAACGCCAGATCACCGCCATACACTGGGCCGTTGATGAATGACACCGGCCAACCTAGCTGTCGGTTGCTGGTCGGACTGATGACAATGGGTGGAAAGAAAACAAGAGATGGACCGCTTGCCCAACTGGCGCTGGCGATGAGCGATCTGGAGACGTTTTGGTGGCGCTTCCAAGCTTCAGAGCGGTGGGAGGAGCGCAAAGTACAAATGCCCCTGTTTCACTGGGCCCGGATGCAGCTACGAACAGCCAGTTGGGATGACGAGTACGTTCTCGCCAGGCTGGAGAGCCTGAATCGCATCTGCAATGAGCTTTCCGCCCCGGTGGAGTTACCCGACTTTGACGAGCGTTGTGCACTGGCCTGCGGCTCGGTCGAAGTGAAGTTGATCCGCGCGGAGTTGAGCTATCGGCGCTTGATTCGCAGCTCTTTGAGTCTTTCGCCCAATCAGAGGGCCCTGACGGGTGAGCTGTTGCCCCGGTGATGGTGACGGTGATGGCTTGGCACCGCCCTCAGCGCTTCTGAAGTTTTGGCCAGTTGGGAAGACGATTCACATGGAAGATCTAGTCCCACCACGCCGAGCCTGCGGCAAGCCAACGTCAGCCTCACCTCGGTAGCCCAAGCCCATGGTGCGGCAGATGGCGAGGGTACGGGCCAGCCAGGTTGACGACGGCCCTACGCGGGCAATGCGGCGCGGCGGGGTCGCGCAGCGGGGGCTCCGGCCGTTTTGGGCGCAGTGGATGTGCGCTTGGTGCCTTGCTGCCCAGATCCAGGTGATCGGCGTGTAGCTCCGGCAGTGCGTGCGGCGCGGGGCGCGCGCGGCGGCTGTGTTGATGTGCCGCGCGCCGGCTTGCGGGGCTTGCTCAAGAACGTGAGCAATCTGCGCTCGGCAGCGCTCAGGCCGCGCGGCGACGTTGCTCCGCCCAGGCGGTCCCACACGGCCTGAATCCCAGGCCCCGCGTCAGAGGCCAGGCGCGCGCCCAGTTCCAGCACGGCCGGGTGCACATACGATTTTTTGCAGACGGCTGGGGTGTTGCCCAGCTGGCGTGCCACTTCCACCAAGATGGCTTTGGCGCTGTAGCGCTGGCTTGCGGCTGCGGCGCTGGCGCCCTCATTGCCGTCCTGGCATGGCGCTGAGCAGGCCAGGCGGGTCAGCTCCAGTGCCTGGGTGGTGCCGTGCCAGGTGCGGAAGTCCTTGGCGGTGAAATGATCGTCTGCACCATCGCGGGCATGTGTGATCTCGCGCAGGTAGTCGTTCACATCGCTGGACCCCACGGTGCGTGGCGTGCCGTCTTCGTCCATGTACTGAAAAAGCTCCTGCCCCGGAAGTTGCTGGCATCGGCGCACCACGCGGGCCACGCGCGGGTCATCCAGTTCGACCTCCTGCATCACACCGCTTTTACCGCGAAAGCGCAGGGTCAATTGGCTCCCTTGCAGCTTGGCATGGCGCGTGCGCAGTGTGGTGAGGCCATAGGAGCGGTTGGTGGTGGCGTATTCCTCATTGCCCACACGCACAAACGTGGTGTCCAGCAAGCGCACCAGAGTGGCCAGCACCACCGTGCGGGTGAGCGGTTGGCCTGGGCGGTGTGCAGCCAGGTCGCGCGCCACGCGGCTGCGGATGCGCGGCAGCGCGCGGCCGAACGCCAGCATGTGCTCGAACTTGCCCTCGTCACGCTGCTGGCGCCACTGCGGGTGGTAGCGGTACTGCCGCCGTCCACGTGCGTCCAGCCCTGTGGCCTGCAGGTGGCCGTGGGGCAGGGGGCATATCCATACCTCGGTATAAGCGGGCGGAATCGCCAGGCGCTGGATGCGTGTGATTTCCTCGGGGTCTTTGAGCCACTGGCCGTCGGGCAGGCGATAGCGGAATGCCTTGGTGCCGGCGCGCACTCTGGACAGCCCGGGGAGCAAGGGGCTCACATACACCAGCCCACCAGGAAGCGGTTGCGGGCGTGGAGGCTTGGCTGGTGGCGTGGAAGCGGTTGCCGTCGCCGTTGTTGTGGTGGTGGCAGGTTGGGCGCGTGAGGGCATCGTGGTCGGTGGGATGGTGAAGTCCGGTGGGTGCCTCACCATCACACCGCGCGCGCTGCGCGGCCGGTGTAGGCGCGCTGCGTGTCTGCGGGTGGGCTGCGGTCGCCAGCAGCGCCGTGTGCCAGATGGCGTGCTGCCATGCAAAGATGAGCGCCAATTTGAAGTCAAATATGCCTCTAGCGCTTGATGGGTAAAAGCTGGAAGCTATTAAAAAGATAGTGTATGCGGACTTGCGGTGGTGCTGGACGTTGCCGCTTGCCACCTCTTGTCAAAGCTTGCGGGCCACGCAGCGCTGCCATCGGCCATGCCCGCGAATGCCGCCCATGCCCTGCCACCGTTCGGTAGGCGACGGCATTTTCAACTTTCCGTCAGCTGGATTCCGTGGGCTCCAGCGCAAACCCCACCCCATAGACGGACCGGATCCAGTCCATGCCATCGCCACTGGCGGCTTTGAGTTTTTTGCGCAGGTTCTTAACGTGGCTGTCCACGGCACGTTCGTTCACGTCCAGCGTGTCGTCATAGGCCTGGTCCAGCAGCTGTGCGCGCGAAAAGATGCGGCCTGGCTGGCGGGCCAGCACTTGCAGCAGCTTGAACTCGCGCCGCGTCAGCGCCAGCGGCTGGCCGTGCAGCGTGGCCTGCCACTGGGCGTCTTGCAGCTGCAGGCCCGTGTCTGCCTTGCTGTAGCCGCCGGGCGCGCCTTGTGGCGGCGGGGCGGTGCGCCGCAGCACGGCTTTCACGCGGGCCACCACTTCGCGCGGTGAAAAGGGCTTGCAGATGTAGTCGTCGGCGCCCAGTTCCAGGCCGATGAGGCGGTCCACCTCTTCCACGCGGGCTGTGAGCATGATGATGGGGTTCACGGTGTGGCGCCGCGCCTGGCGCAGGATCTCCAGGCCGTCCATGCCGGGCAGCATGATGTCCAGCAGGGTGAGATCGGGCGGCTCGGCCAGGATGCGAGCCAGCGCTGCGCGGCCGTCGGCCTGGTGCTCGACGGTGTAGCGCGCATGGCGCAGGTAATCCACCACGATGGCGGCGATGTCGGGTTCGTCTTCGACGACGAGGATGCGTGGGCTCATGGCGTGGTGTTGTCCAGAAGGGGCAGCTGCAGCGTGATGCGCAGGCCGCCGAGGGGGGACGCATCGGCCGTCAGCGTGCCGCCGTGCGCGGCCACAACGGCGCGGCAGATGGCGAGGCCCAGGCCCGATCCGCCATGGTCGCGGTTGCGTGAGCTTTCGGCACGGTACAGGCGGTCAAAGATGCGGGGCAGTTCGTGGGGCGGCACCCCTGGGGCACTGTCATCCAGCTGCACTTGCAGGCATGGCGCGCCATGGGGGCCATCTGCCACGCTGGCGCTGATGCGCAACTGGCCGCCAGGGTCGGTGTAGCGCAGGCTGTTCTCCAGCAGGTTCATGAAGACCTGGTGCAGCTGTTGCGCGTCGCCCAGCACCAGCGGCGCAGGCAGGTGGCTGGCCAGGTTGTCCAGGCCGCGGGTGTCCACGTCGATGGAGGCCTGTTCCAGACGCGGGCGCATTGAGGCCAGCGCCTCGCCCAGCAGCGACAGCGGATGCACCGGCACCTGCGCTGAGGGCGCGCTGGCAGCCCCGGCGTCCAGGCTGGCGCGCAGGTCGCCCACCAGCTGGATGAGGCGCATCACCTGCCGGTGCAGGCGCAGTGCGGTCTTGTCGTCGAAGGGGCGCACGCCATCCTGCACCGCCTCGATCTCGGCGCGCATGGCTGCCAGCGGCGTGCGCAGCTCGTGGGCCACGTCGCCCAGCCATTGGCGGCGGCTGGCCTCGATGCTGCCCAATTGCTCGGCCATGGTGTTGAAGGTGCGTGCCAATTGGGCCAGCTCGTCGTTGCCGCGCACGGCCACACGGGCGTGAAGTTGTCCTTGCGCAATGGCCTGCGCGCCCTCGGCCAGGGCGTCCACCGGGCCCAGCCACCGCCGTGCCAGCCAGCCCGACAGCAGCAGTGCCAACGCCAGGCCGGCCAGGCC
>JBCNOJ010000325.1:0-5997 GCA_039593925.1 Acidovorax sp. | reverse complement strand
GCGTGCCGGCCCGGTCAATACAGCGTGGAGCGCTGGCGTGCAGGCAGGTCGCGGTCGTAGGTGGCGCCGTCGAACTGCCCTTGCGTGATGGAAGCCAGGATGGCGCCCGGTGTGGGCACGGGGCGCGGCGCACCGGGCGGCACGGCATCCCACAGGCGCGAGCGCAGGATGGCGCGGCTGCATTGGAAGAACACGGTATCGACGTCGACCACGATCACGCATTTGGCTGGCTGGCCGTTGACCACGAAGCGCTCCAGCAGGTCGGGCGCCACGCTGATGCGCGCACGGCCATTCACGCGCAGCGTCTCGCCCACGCCAGGAATCAGGAACAGCAGCGCCACGCGCGGGTCGGTCAGGATGTTGCGCAGGCTGTCGACGCGGTTGTTGCCGCGCCGCTCGGGCAGCAGCAGGGTCTTGTCGTCCAGCAACTGCACAAAACCCGGTGGGTCGCCGCGCGGCGAGACGTCGAGCCCGCCGGGCCCGGTGGTGGCCAGCACCGCAAAGGGCGATGCCTCGATCATGGCGCGGTAGGTTGGGTGCACGTAAGGCACTTCCTTCTGAAGCGACGCATCGCTGAGCGGGCCCAGCAGCGCTTCCAGGCGCGCCAGCGTGTTGATGGCGTGTTCGTCTCGATGAATGGTCATATCGATTCTTTTCGGAAAATACTATGAAAAATATAGCTACCAGCGCTTTAAGGACAAGCGCTGGAGCCATTTTTCGCTCACATTTCGCTCAGACGTTGATGGCCGCGGCCGACCCGGCCTGCTTGCGCAGCTCGAACTTCTGGATCTTGCCGGTGCTGGTCTTGGGCAGCTCGCCAAACACCACGGCGCGCGGCACCTTGAAGCCCGCCAAGTGCTTCTTGCAGTGCGCCACGATGTCTTCGGGCGTGGTCTGCGCGCCGGCCTTCAGCTCTACAAACGCGCAGGGCGTCTCGCCCCACTTGGGGTCGGGCTTGGCCACCACGGCGGCGGCCAGCACGTCGGGGTGGCGGTAGAGCACGTCTTCGACCTCGATGGAGGAGATGTTCTCGCCGCCCGAGATGATGATGTCCTTGCTGCGGTCCTTGATCTTGATGTAGCCGTCGGGGTACTGCACGGCCAGGTCGCCGCTGTGGAACCAGCCGCCCGCAAAGGCTTCGTCGGTGGCCTTGGCGTTCTTCAGGTAGCCCTTCATGGCGATGTTGCCCTTGAACATGATCTCGCCCATGGTTTCGCCGTCCTGCGGCACGGGCAACATGGTCTCGGGGTCCAGCACGCGCACGTCGCGCTCCAGGTGGTAGCGCACGCCCTGGCGGGCGTTGAGGCGGGCGCGCTCGCCGATGTCGAGCGCGTCCCAGGCTTCGTGTTTGGCGCACACGGTGGCCGGGCCGTACACCTCGGTCAGCCCATACACATGGGTCAGGTCAAAGCCCATTTTTTCCATGCCCTCGATCATCGACGCTGGTGGCGCCGCGCCCGCCACCATGGCCTTGACGCCGGATGGCACACCCGCCTTCATCGCGTCGGGCGCGTTGACCAGCAGCCCGTGCACGATGGGCGCGCCGCAGTAGTGCGTGACGCCGTGGGTGCGGATGGCGTCGAAGATGGCCTGCGCGTCCACGCGGCGCAGGCACACGTTGACGCCTGCGCGGGCCGCAATGGTCCACGGAAAGCACCAGCCGTTGCAGTGGAACATGGGCAAGGTCCACAGGTACACCGCGTGCTTGGGCATGTCCCACTCCAGCACGTTGCTGATGGCGTTGGTGGCAGCGCCCCGGTGGTGGTAGACCACGCCCTTGGGGTTACCGGTGGTGCCGCTGGTGTAGTTAAGCGCAATCGCATCCCACTCATCGGCGGGCAGGCTCCAGGCAAAGGTGGCGTCACCGCTGGCCACAAAGGCTTCGTAGTCGGTCCCGCCCAGGCTTTGCACGGCGGGGCCGTAGAGGGCGTCCTTCACCTCGATCACGCGGATAGGCGTGGTGGCGGTGCGCAGGGCCAGCGCCTTGGCCATGGTGCCACTGAATTCCGGGTCCACGATCACGGCCTTGGCCTCGCCGTGGTCCAGCATGAAGGCGATGGCCTCCGGATCCAGCCGGGTGTTGAGGGTGTTGAGCACCGCGCCCGCCATGGGCACGCCAAAGTGCGCCTCCACCATCGGGGGCGTGTTGGGCAGCATCACGGCCACGGTGTCGTTCTTGCCGATGCCCGCTTGGGTCAGTGCGCTGGCCAGTTGGCGGCAGCGCGCATAGGTCTGGGCCCAGGTCTGGCGCAACGCGCCGTGCACGATGGCCAGGCGGTCGGGGTAGACCTCGGCCGTGCGTTCGATGAACGACAGGGGCGACAAGGCGGCAAAGTTGGCTTCGTTGCGGGAAAGGTGCTGATCGAAGATAGAGGTCATGGGTGGCGGGTGCTGGGTGGATATGGGCAAGGCTGGAAAACAGGGCAGAAAAGGCCGTAAGGGCAGAGATTTCTGGACAACGCACAGGCTAGCGCAGCAAGCTGACACGAAGGCAACGGCCACGGGTTACTGCCCAGCCGTGCTCTGGTCTGCTCTGCACATCGCAGCGGCTTGGCGGGCACACGTCGCCGCCGGCCCTCAAGCCGTGCTCCGGTGGCTTTGCTTGACACGGTACATCGCCGCGTCGGCGCTGGCCAGCAGGGTGTGCGCATCGCTGGCGTCGCGCGGGAACAGGCTCATGCCGATGCTGGCCCGCACCTCCAGCGGCTGGCCATCCACCTCGACATGCAGCGGCGGCTCGAACGAGGCATGCAGTTTGGCCACGATCTGCAGCGCGGCCTCTTCCGAATCGACCTGTTCGCACAGCACCGTAAACTCATCGCCTGCCAGCCGCGCGACGGTGTCCACCTGTCGCACCGCCCCCACGATGGCGCGTGCCACCGCCTGCAGCACCTGGTCGCCCACGGCGTGGCCGCGTGTGTCGTTGATGGCCTTGAATTCGTCCAGGTCCAAGAACAGCAGGGCGCACGGCCGGCCGCTGCGGCGCGACCGGTCCAGCGCCTGCTGCAGCCGCTCTTCGAACATGCGCCGGTTGGGGAGCCCGGTGAGCGGGTCGTGGTGCGCCAGATGCGCCATGGCGTCGCGGCTGGCGTTGAGCTGCTGCAGCTGGCTGCTGATCTGCTGCTCCATGTCCTGCAGGCTGCGGGCGAGTTCGCCCACCTCGTCCTTGCGCTGCACCGGCAGTGCGCCGTGTGCCTGCCCGCGCGAGAACGCCTGCGCGGCCGCCACCATGGCATGCAGCGGCTGCGTCACCAGGCGCGACACCAACGCCGCCAGCACCACGCCCACAGCACAAAGCACCAGCAGGACTTGCAGGATGCTGCGCCCCAGCACCACCACCTCGCCCTGCACAGACGCCAGCGGCTGCGACAGCCCCAGCACCATGAAGCGGCCCTCGTCCTGCCTGCCAAACGGCATGCGGGCAAAGGAAAACACGGTGGCCTCGTCACTGTCGGATGCCGCCTGGCTGAAAACAGCCGACTGTTGCTTGCCTGCGACGAGATCTGCCGTGGCGGCAAAGGTGTCCTGGACGAGCACGCGCTGGCCACGGTCAAACGCGAAGGTCTGCGCAGTGTCGGGATGGGCCAGAAAATCGCCCCATCGGTTGGTAAGGAAAAAACCGTACGGCGCGGGCAGCCCGGCATTGAAGTGGCTCAGGAACTGGGTGGCCCCCACCCGCACCACCACCACCCCGCGCGCTTTGCCGCTCCACACCACGGGTGAGGCGACGCTGAAGACAGGCAGCTCCTGCGCATCGGCCGCCGCATTGCCCTCGTGGTTGATGCCGAATTCGGAGATGTAGACCTCACCCGCAGGCAACTGCAGCGCCTCAAAAACAAAGGGGTAATGCGCTTTCTCCTGCAATTCCGCTTCGGGCACATGAACCAGCGCCCCGCCGTTGCGGTCCACACGCACTTTTTCCAGCCCGTAGTTGTCTGAGCCGATGTAGCGGATCTGCAGGTAGCCCGGGTGGGTTGCAAGGCTGGCGCGGAAGACTTCGGCCAGCCGGGCCAGGTCCTGCCCCTCGTCGACCGCCACCACGCCGGCCAGAAAGGCCGTATCCCGCGCCACGGTGCCAAAGCCAGCCTCCAGGTGCCGCGCCAGCACCTGCGTGGTGGCCAGCAGCGCGTTTTCAGCGCGCCCTTGAAGGCGGTCGCGGCTGGAATCGAAGGTGTAGTAGCCCGCCAGAATGGCGGCGAACACGCTGAACGAGGCCAGCAAGGCCCCCAGCTTCAGCGCGATGCCCCATTTCATGCGGACTCCATGGCGTGGTGCGGTCAGAACCGCGACGGGCGCTCGCCCGACAGGATGCGCTGCCACAGTTGCGCGCGGCGTGCCTCGTCTTCCACGGGCTCCAGCCAGACGATGGGCCCCATGGGGGCGTCGCCCGACAGCGCAGGGGGCTCATCGAGCGTGTTGGCCAGGCCCTGGCGGCGCGTCAGCTCCCGGCTCACACCGGGCTCCAGCATGTAGTTGATCCACTGCGCGGCCAGCGCCACCTGCCCTGAGCCGCGCAAGATGGCCCAGCAATCGAGCCACGCCAGTGCCCCTTCGCGCGGCACCACGTACCCCACATCCAGCCCTGCATCGCGCAGCTGCTTGAGCTGCTGTTGCCCGTAGTTGGCATGCATGACGGCCACGCGGTGCTTGCGAAAAAGCTCCAGCGACTCTTCCGGCAGGCTGTAGAACGAGCGCACATTGCGCCGCAAGGCCACCAGATCCTTGGCCAGCGGGCTGAAATGCCCCGCCTCGATCTGAAACGGCGGCAGGCCCCGGTACATGGCCGCCAGCGAAAAACCGTGGCTGCTGCCGTCAAAGGCCAGCACCTTGCCCTGCAGGCGCGGGTCCCACAGCACAGCCACCGAATCGGGGGGCACTGTGAACTGCCGGCGGTCGTAAATCAGCCCCATCTCGGAATAGGTGTAGGGCATGGCGAACACCTCTGCGCCGCGGGTGATGCCGGCGATGGCCTGCAACTGGCGAAACCGCGGCAACTGGCGCGCGGTGTTGGGAAGGCTGCCCATGGGCAGCGGCGCCAGCAGCCCCTGGGCGAGCATGCGCGACACCTCCGCCGTGTTGGCCGCCACCAAGTCAAAACCTCCGCCCTGCGGCTGGGCCAGCTTGGCGCGCAGCACATCGTCGGAGGCAACCACGGTGATCTCCACCTTCACACCATGGCGCTTCTCGAAGGCCGCCACAATGTCAGGGTCGGCATAGCCGGGCCAGGACAACACCCGCAGCACCGGTGCAGCTTGAACTTCAGGCGCGAGTCCCAGCAGCGACACCACTGCCAAAACGGTTGCCAGCACCCACCCCAGCCCTGTTCCGCCGAAGCGCAAGCCGCGCCCCTGCGCGAAAATCCGTGCTGCCAGTCTCGATGCGTGGGTAGCCATACCAATCGACCCTGCCCTGCAAAGCATTGTTACAAACAGTTTACGCGGACAATAGGGCGCGTGACGATCCCACAGTCTTTCATTCAGGAACTGCTTGCCCGCGTCGACGTGGTCGACATCGTCGGGCGCTACGTGCAGCTCAAGAAGGGCGGCGCCAATTTCATGGGACTGTGCCCGTTTCACGGGGAAAAGTCGCCTTCTTTCAGCGTCAGCCCGGCCAAACAGTTCTATCACTGCTTTGGCTGCGGCAAGAATGGCAACGCGATCGGCTTCCTGATGGACCATGTAGGCATGGGCTTTGTGGAGGCGGTGCAGGACTTGGCTCAAAGCGTGGGCCTGCAGGTACCTGACGACGACATATCTCCCCAGGAGCGCGAGCGTGCCGCCGCCGCCCGCCAGAAGCAGGCGACGCTGACCGACGTGCTGGAAAAAGCCGCCGACGCTTACCGCAAGCACCTCCGTACGTCGCAGCGTGCGATTGGTTACTTCAAGGGGCGGGGCGTGTCGGGCGCGGTGGCCAAGCGCTATGGCCTGGGCTACGCGCCCGAGGGCTGGCGCAGCCTGGCGAGCGTGTTTGCAAGTTACGACGACCCGCTGCTAGAGG
>JBCNOJ010000324.1:0-6043 GCA_039593925.1 Acidovorax sp. | reverse complement strand
TGGATGCCGCCCACGCCGCAGGCCTGCCCGCCATCATCAGCCGCAACGAAAAAGGCCATCACCGCGAGCTGAGCTGGCCCGAGCTGCGCCGCCAGGTGGCGTCGCTGGCGCTGCACCTGAAGGCCCAGGGCGTGATGCCGGGCGACCGCGTGGCCGCCTACCTGCCCAATGTGCCCGAGGCCATGATCGCCTTTCTGGCCACGGTGAGCATCGGCGGCGTGTGGAGCATCTGCGCACCCGACATGGGCACGCACGCGGTGCTCGACCGCTTCCGCCAGATCGAACCCAAGGTGCTCATTAGCGTGGACGGCGTGACCTACGGCGGCCGCGACCACGACCGCACCGGTGTGCTGGCCGAACTGCGCGCGGCCCTGCCCAGCCTGCAGCATGTGGTCGTGCTGGGCAATCTGGACGCTTCTGTTTCGATAGCTGGTTGCGCAAGCTGGACAAGCGCTACCGCCCAAAATGATGCCGAAACCGCGGCCTTCGAGCCAATGTGGCTGCCGTTTGACCACCCGCTGTGGATCGTCTACTCCAGCGGCACCACCGGCCTGCCCAAACCCATCGTGCACGGCCACGGCGGCACGGTGCTGGTGGCGCTGCAGCTCAAGGTGCTGCACAACGACATCGGCTGCAGTTACGAGGCCAACAGCTTTGGCGAGCGCTACCACTGGTACAGCTCCACCGGCTGGGTGATGTGGAACGCGCAGCTCAGCGGCCTGCTGTCGGGCACGACCTGCGTGATTTACGACGGCAACCCTGGCGGCAGCAAGGACCACCCCGACTGGGGCGTGCTGTGGCGCTTTGCGGCCGAAACGGGCGTGACCTTCTTCGGCGCGGGCGCGGCATTTTTTGCCAACTGCATGAAGGCGGGGATCACGCTCGCTGACTATGGCGACCTGACGCGCATCCGCGCGCTGGGCACCACCGGCTCGCCGCTGTCGCCCGAGGTGCAGGAATGGGGCACGGCGCAATTCGAGGCGCTGGGCACATCAGATATCTGGTGGAACAACATCTCGGGTGGCACCGACTTCTGCGGCGCCTTCATCGGAGGCAACCGCGAGATGCCGCAGGTGCCGGGCGAGATGCAATGCCGCATGCTGGGCGCGGCCGTGGAGTCATGGGATGCCGAGGGCCGCCCGGTGCAGGATGCGGTGGGCGAGCTGGTGTGTGCGCAGCCGATTCCGTCGATGCCGCTGTACCTGTGGGGCGACAAGGATGGCAGCCGCTACCTGTCGAGCTACTTCGACATGTACCCCGCAGGCCACGGCCGCCAGCCGGGCGGTGGCGACGGCCCCGCGAGCATGGGCGCGGTGTGGCGGCACGGCGACTGGCTCAAGATCGGCGCCAACGGCGGCTGCGTGATCTATGGCCGCAGCGACGCCACCATCAACCGCCACGGCCTGCGCATGGGCACGAGCGAGATTTACAGCGCGGTTGAGGCGCTGCCCGAAGTGCTCGACAGCCTGGTAGTGGACCTGGAATACCTGGGCCGCGAGAGCTACATGCCGCTGTTTGTGGTGCTGCGCCCGGGCTACGCGCTCGACGACGCTTTGCGCGCGCGCATCAACGGCGCGGTGCGCACGGCGCTGAGCCCACGCTTTGTGCCCGACGAGATCTTTGCCGTGGCCGAGGTGCCGCGCACGCTGAGCGGCAAGAAGCAGGAGCTGCCCATCAAGAAACTGCTGCTGGGCCAGCCCATCGAGAAGGTGGTGAACAAGGATGCCATGGCCAACCCCGGCTGCCTGGACTGGTATGTGGCGTTTGCGCGCCAGCGCAGCACGGCAGCCGCCTGACGCCCCGCATTCGTTTGACCGGGTTCTCAGGCCCCCAAAAGGCGGTCCCCGCTGACATACGCGGGGCGCGCCTGCGGTCACCCTACAGCCATGCCTGCCACAGCGCGGGCCGCCATAATGCGCACCCCCGCCCCAGCGCCGCAGGAGAGCCCCCGCCCATGACCACACCCCATCACCCCAAACGCTTTTCAATGATCCGCGAGTTCCACTTGGCGGACTGGTTCACGCTGGGCAATGCCGTGTGTGGCGTGGGCGCGTTGTTCTCGTCCATGACCTACCTTGAAACCGGCGACGTGGTGCATGTGTACTTCGCTGCCGCACTGGTGCTGGCCGCGCTCATCTTTGAC
The DNA here is from genome assembly GCA_039593925.1 of Acidovorax sp. GTDB lineage: Bacteria > Pseudomonadota > Gammaproteobacteria > Burkholderiales > Burkholderiaceae_C > Acidovorax. The sequence goes on along the minus strand of JBCNOJ010000324.1, from coordinate 3,900 downwards.
GTGCTGGACGGCCGCATCGCCCGCTGGCGCCAGAAAAGCTCGGCCATGGGCCGCGAGCTGGATTCGCTGGCCGACGTGATTTCCTTTGGCGTGGCACCGGCCATCATTGCCTATGCCTGCGGCATGCAGGGAATGTTCGACCGCATCGTGCTGGCGTACTTCGTGGCCTGCGGCGTCTCGCGCCTGGCGCGCTACAACGTTACCGCCGAAACGCTGTCCGAGGGCTCGGGCAAGGTGAAGTACTTCGAAGGCACGCCCATCCCCACGTCCATCGTGCTGGTGGGCCTGCTGGCCCTGGCCGCCTGGACGGGTGCGGTGCGCGAGAACCTGTGGTTCGGCAAGGTGCTGATCGGCGGTTTCACGATGCACCCGCTGGTGCTGCTGTTCGCGGCCTCGGGCTCGTTGATGATCAGCCGCATCAAGATTCCGAAGCTGTGAGGCGGTTGCCCTGCGGGGCTCTCACATCAACGTTTAAAAATGATAGCTGTCAGCGCTTGTTGCGTAAGCGCTAGGGCCTGATTTGGCTCATATTTTGGGTGTTGCCGTGCGCCGGTTCACCAGCACAATGCCCGCCGCCACCAGCACCAGTGCGGTCACCAGCCCTGCGGTGACCGGCTCGCCCAGCCACCAGGCGCCGAACAGCAGCGCAAACACTGGCGTGAGGAACACGAACACCGAGATGCGCGTGGCCGGATAGTGGGCCAGCATCCACATCCACACCAGGTAGCTCACGAACGCGCCCACCAGCGCCTGCAGCAGCAGCGATGTCCACCCAAACGCGCTGAGCTGCCAGCTCCAGGTTTCGCCCAGCGCCAGCGACAGCCAGGGCAGGGCCAGCGCACTCACACCCACCTGGTAGAGCAGCTGCTTGGCGGGTGCCACACGGGCCAGCGGCGTGGTGCGTATCACCACCGTGGTCAGCGCCCACAGCACACCGGCGCCCACGCCCAGCAGGTCGCCCAGCCAGGCGCGGGGCAGGGCGGCGTTGGCCGGGCCCATCAGCCCATCGCCCAGCGCCAGCCCCATGCCCACAAATGCGGCGCCCAGGCCCAGCCACTGCCAGCCCTGCAGCCGCTCGCCCGGGATGAAGCGGGGCAGCAGCAGCGCCACCCAAAATGGCGCTGAATACAGAAACACCGTGAGGCGCGATGCGGTGGTGAACTGCAGACCGAGGTAGATGCAGGCGAACTCGCCCGCAAACAGCGCCCCGGCCAGCAGCCCTGCGCGCAAGGCGCCAGCAGGCTCTGCGGCGCTGGACAGGCGCACGCCGCGCCACAGGCACCAGGCGGCCACCGCCACCGTGGCAATGGCGAAACGCACAAAGGCCTGGAAAACAGGGGCCACCTCGGCCACCGTGGCCTTGACCAGCACCTGCTGGAAGCCCCAGAACATGCAGCAAGCCAGCAGCAGCGCTATGGCGAGGGAATCAAGATGGGTTTTGCGGGGAGAGGTGGCGAGGGGCATCGCCCGATTATGGGAGGGGCTGCTTGCGCGCGCAGCGGTGCTTGCCTTGGGGTGGATGGGAGCAGGAGTGGGGCGCTGGTCCTACACACAGTCTCCGGCCAGCGCGCACAGGCACGGGTGCTTGAAGTGGGTACGGTCAACGCATGTTCACAGACAGGCTGGAGGCCCCATGCACCGCCCTTTGGATTGGATGAAACAGTCGCTGCGCGGCGCAAAGCAGCACTTTGGCACGCGGAGCAATGGAGGCTTGCTGCCGGTGGCGCTGGCTGCGCTCACGCCCATTTTTGCGGCCCTGATTCTCGCCACCGTGGCTGCTGCACCGGGGGCGCGAGAGGCCTCCGCGGCAGCTTCTACGCCGGCGCCCACTCGGGCAGCGGCCCCGCCATCGCAGCCGCAGGCAGCCCCGCCGCGGCGCACCGAGTGGGGCAGCCAAGCCCCCTCTGCAGATGCGCGCCTGATTGCGGACTGGGCCTTCCACTCGGGCGATCACGGCAAGCGCGCCGTGGTGGTTGTAGACAAGAAAAACGCCAAGGTCTACGTGTTCAACCCCGAGGGCACCCTGCAAGGTGCGGCACCCGCGCTGCTCGGGTCGGCCATTGGCGACCACACCGTGCCCGGTGTGGGCGACAAGCCCATCGCCCAGGTGCGGCCCGAAGAGCGCACCACGCCCGCCGGGCGCTTTGTGGCAGAGATGGGCGTCAACGCGGGCGGGGAAGACGTGGTGTGGGTGGACTACGACGCCGCGGTGTCCATGCACCGTGTGCGACCTACCGTGAAGGCCGAGCGCCGTCTGCAGCGGCTGGCCTCGCCCACCGCAGCAGACAACCGCATCTCGTACGGCTGCATCAACCTGCCCGTGGCGTTTTATGAACAGGTGCTGAGCCCTGCCGTGCGGGCTTCGGGGGCGGTGGTCTATGTGCTGCCAGAGACGCAACCGGCCGCTGCGCTGTTTGGCGCGCGCCCAGTGCCTTCCGAAAAACTGGCCAAGGGGCTTTGACAACGGACTTGTGGTGCGGCCACCCGCGCGGCGGAAAGGCGATGTCCGACACGCCGCACTGCCCCAGGGATGACGCCGCAGTTTTTGCGAGCCTTTACTGTGATCGGTAGCTGGCGTGTTGCTGGCCACCATTGTTTCAATTCAAACCACCAAGGAGCCTTTCATGACTGCATCGACCACTTTCAAGACTTTGCTCGCCGGCCTCGCCACAGTTGCCGTTGTAGGCACCGCAGTGGCCCAGGGCACGCCCCCCGCACCAGCGCCCAATGCCCCCATCGGCGCCGGCCAGCAAAGCTCGCAAGGCACCCCCATGGGCTCCACCGGCGTGGCCAGCGACAACGCCAACACCAACATGGGCACGAACAATGCAGCCACCCGCCCCGCCATGGGCTCTGGCAATGCCGACAGCACCAACGTGGCGCAAGCCCCCCGCCCTGCACGTGCTGACCGCAACTGACGCAGTGGCACAGGCCACTCCCACCCAGCCGGGCCTGTGCCCGGCTTTTTTTATGCCCGCCCTGCGCGGCGCTGCATGTGGCTTGGCTACGCCTTGACACGTGCCCGCGCAGCCCCACGGTACACTTTGCGCCTTCTGAAACTGCTCTGCCAGCACCGCATCCACGGCTTGCCCATTCATGGCCCTTACCACGTCGGCCCAGTCCCGCACCAGCTTTGACCTCAAGAGCGCCTCCCTGCCCGTGGTGGCCGTGGTGCTCAAAACCACCGACGCCGCCGTGTTTGCGTCCGATCTGGCCGACCGTGTGGCCGAGTCCCCCGGTTTTTTCGACAACGACCCAGTGCTGATCGACCTGGCTGCGGTGCGCGAGGCCGAAGAGCCCATCGACTTTGCGGCGCTGGTGGCTTCCCTGCGCAGCCACAACACCTTGCCCGTGGCGGTGCGTGGCGGCAGCGCCGCCCAGATGGAAGCGGCGCAGGCAGCAGGCCTGGCCGCTGCGCCCGATGCCCCGCCCGCCCGCACAGAACAACCCTCGGCCGAGGTGCGTGAAGTGGTTCGTGAGGTGGAGGTGGTGCGCGAAGTGCAGGTGGAGGTGCCCGTGGCGGGCCCCGGCACGGTGGTCATCGACAAGCCGCTGCGGTCCGGCCAGCAGGTGTATGCCCGTGGGGCGGATCTGGTGGTGATGGCGGTGGTCAGCTTTGGGGCCGAGGTCATCGCCGATGGCAACATCCACGTTTATGCCCCGCTGCGCGGCCGCGCCATTGCCGGCGCGCGTGGCAACACCGAGGCGCGAATTTTTTCCACCTGCATGGAGCCGCAGCTGGTGTCCATCGCAGGCATTTACCGAACCACCGACACGGCGCTGCCTGAAGAAGTGGCAGGAAGGCCGGCGCAGGTGCGCCTGGAAGGCGAAAAGCTCATCATCGAGCCGCTGCGCAACCCCGTACGTATCAACCCCAGAGAGACTCAGTAAACCCATGGC
>JBCNOJ010000323.1:0-6104 GCA_039593925.1 Acidovorax sp. | reverse complement strand
CCCTACCTGAGCGGCGAGCGCACCCCGCACAACAACGCGGCTGCTACGGGCGTTTTCATGGGCCTGCGTGCTGAGCACGACGCAGCCGACCTGGCCTATGCAGTGATGGAAGGTGTGGGCTTTGGCTTGCTCGACGGCCTCAATGCGATGCGTGCCGCTGGGGCCAGGCAGGGCAGTGCATCGGGTGATGTTGGCGCAGCCCTGGCCCTGGTCGGTGGCGGTGCCCGCAGCAACCCCTGGGCTCAGCTGCTGGCCAGTGCGCTGGGCACGCCACTGCAGCGCCCGCAGGGGGCACATGCTGCAGCGGCGCTCGGCGCCGCGCGCCTGGCGGCGATGGCCTGCGGTGGTGATGAAGCCCACTGGTGCCAACCCCTGCCCGCAGACGCCACCTTCGTGCCGCAGCCTGCGCAACAAGCCCTGCTGACCGAGCGCTATGGCCGCTTTGTGGCGCTGTACCCGGCGCTGCAATCGCAGTTCTGAACTGCTGCCTAACAAGCCACCATGACTTCTGCACCCAACACCTCTACCGCTACGACGCCTATCCACGCTGCCATCGCCGGCGAGGCCCTCATCGACCTCATCCGCCGCGCTGATGGCAGCTACCTGCCATGCCTGGGCGGCGCGCTCTACAACCTGTGTCGTGCGCTGGCCCGGCAGGGTGTGGGCACGCAGTACCTCAACCCTTTGTCGCGCGACCGCTTTGGCCGTGAGCTGGCGGCGCAGTTGGTGGCCGACGGCGTGGTGCTGGCCCAGCCCGAGCCGGTGCAGCAAGTCACCTCACTGGCCGTGGTCAACCTCGATGCACACGGCCATCCCGATTACGCCTTCTACCGCGAAGGCGTGGCAGACCGTGCCGTGTACGCCGCAGGCCTGGGCGACAGCTGCGCCGCCTTGCCCGCACTGCAGCTGGTCTGCACCGGCGCGCTGGCACTCGACGCGCGCGACACGGACATCTATCTGCCGTGGCTGGCCGCCCAGCGCGCCGCAGGCCGCTGTGTGGTGGTCGATGCCAACCTGCGCCCCTCGGTCATGCCCGACCTGCCAGCCTACCGCTCCGCGGTGCACGCCGCACTGGCCCATGCACACATCATCAAGGCCAGCGACGAAGACCTGGAGCATCTGGCCGTGCCGGGTGCGGATGCCTTGGCCCGCGCACATCACCTGCTCGCCGCCAACCCGCAGGCCCACCTGCTCGCGCTGACCCTGGGCGCGGAAGGCGCCTGGCTGCTGCACCGCAACGGCGCGCAGTGTTTTGCCAAAGAGGCCCATCCGCTGCAGGTGGTGGACACCGTGGGCGCAGGCGACAGCTTTCTGGCCGGGTTGCTGGCGCATTTGCTGCGGCAGTCGCAGGCCGCCGGGCTTGCGAGTTTTGCGCAGTTTGTGGACGGGCTGACGGCCGACGCCTGCCAGCAGGCGCTGCGCCATGCGCTGGCCAGCGCCAGCCTGTGTGTGATGGAGCAGGGCTGCGTGCCGCCGAGCTGGGAGGCAGCGCGCGCACGGAGCGAGCAGCATCCAGCAGCCCAAGACCCGCGCTGACATCCGGGTTTGGGGCACCGTCGTTGGAGGGGCAGGCCGTCTATCATTTCCCGTTGCAGATTTGCGGAGGATGCCGATGACGGAGTTTCTGGTTGCGATGCTGTGGTCAGCGGTAGAGGTGCTGATCGTCTTCACGGGCGCGCTGGTGATCCGGGTGCTCAGCTTCGGCCGCTGGCGCACGGAAGATGCGCGCAATAAGGAAGCCCGCATGTTTGCTCCCGCCGGGGCGTTGTCGTTTCGGCGCGATGGTCAACGCGTGGTGACTGCTAACGGGGTGTACATCGCCGGATCAGCGTTTTATGCCGTGCTGGTGGTGTTGGTGGTTGGTCTGTCGCGGGCCGCATCGGCATGACGCCTGCCGACGCTGTCGCCGAAACCCTTTGCATCATGCCTGTGGGGGCAGACGCGGCCGAGGCCGCGTGCACGGTCACCCGCCAGTCCATCACCCACTGCTGCGTGCTCGACCATGCCAATGACGCCGCCATCCTGACAGCCTGGCTGGCCAACAAGACGCCCGAGAACCTGGCCGCGTGGATGGCCGTGCCGGGTGCTGCGGCGTGGGGCGCATACCGGGGTGAAACGATGGTGGGCTTTGCGCTGCGGGCGCAGGCCACGGTGGCGCTGTGCTACGTGGTGCCGGAGGCCTTGCATCAAGGGGTCGGGCGGGCCCTGCTGCCGCGCATCGAGGCCGAAGCCCGCGAGGTGGGTTTCGCAACGCTGGACCTGGAAAGCACGCGCACGGCAGAGCCCTTTTACCGTCGGCATGGCTATGTGCCGCATGGCGGGGTGCAAACGTGGGCCGGGCTGCAGGCGCAGCCTATGCGCAAGCGGTTGTGACGCCACCCTGTCTGCGGCGGCTTTCCCCCTCGGGCCACGGATGAGAGAGTGCTCTCTCTGCTGAAATAAGCCTCTAGCGCCCAATCTATAAGCGCTGGCAGCTCTTCATTTAATAGCGATGGGCGCACTTACCCCTGCCACAGCTCACCCATCGGTACGCACCCGGTGGTCCTGGTTGTGGTTCATTTCCAGAATCCACCACCGCGCTTCCGTGTTCTTTTCGATGGGCATCAAGCTGCGTAGTCCTCAAACTGAACCGGGTGCACGCTCACGGCCGCGCTCATGGGGCAGCTTCGTGTGCGTTTGCTGCAGTACGCGCTTCGGGTTCATGATGCCTTGCGGGTCCAGCGCCTGCTTGATGGCGCGCATCATGCCAAGCGCCACGGGCGACTGGTACTTGGCGAGCTTGTCGGCCTTGAGTTCGCCGATGCCATGCTCGGCCGAGAACGAGCCGCCGAACTCGGCCACCGCCTCGTACACCAGATGGTTCACATGGTCCTCGTATTCGCGCAGGAAGGCCTTGGGGTCGCCCTCGGCGGGGGCCTGCACGTTGTAGTGCAGGTTGCCGTCGCCCAGGTGGCCAAAGTTGACCAGGCGCACGCCGGGGATCTCGCGCTGCAGCACTGCGTCCGTGTGCGCCACAAAGGCGGGGATGCGCGAGATCTGTACCGAAATGTCGTGCTTGATGTTCAGGCCCTCTTCGGCCTGGGCGAGGGGAATGCTCTCGCGGATGTGCCACAGCTGGTGCGCCTGCGTAAGGTTCTCGGCCACCACGGCATCGGTCACGCAACCCATTTCAAACGCGGTCTCCAGCAGCGATTCGAATCGTGCGCGAGCGTGTTCTTCGGATTCGCTGTCGGAGTTTTCGAGCAGCACGCACCAGGGCGCGTTGTCGTCGCCCAGAAACGGCACACGCAGCTGCGGCATGTGTTTGCCCACCAGGCTCAGCGCAAACTGGCCCATCACCTCAAAGCCCGTGAGGCCCGCGCCCAGCTGCTTGTGTGCTAGGCCCAGCAGCGCCACAGCGTGTTCCAGCGACGGCACGGCGGCCCAGGCCGTGAGGTTCGCGGCGGGCTGGGGGTAGAGCTTCATCGTCGCGGCGGTGATGATGCCCAGCGTGCCTTCGCTGCCGATGAACAGGTCGCGCAGGTCGTAGCCGGTGTTGTCCTTGCGCAGGCCTTTGAGGCCGTCCCACACCTCGCCCTGCGGCGTGACGACTTCGAGGCCCAGGCACAGGTCGCGCGCATTGCCGTAGCGCACTACCTGCGTGCCGCCCGCATTGGTGCCCAGGTTGCCGCCAATGGTGCAGCTGCCTTCGGCCGCAAGGCTCAGCGGGAAGAGCACGCCGGCTTTCTCGGCCTCGTCCTGCAGGTTCTGCAGGATGCAGCCCGCTTCCACGGTCATGGTCAGGTTGTCGGTGTCCACGCTGCGCACCGCGTTCATGCGCGTGAGGCTCAGCACGATCTGCGTGCCTGAGTCATCGGGCGTCGAGCCCACAGCCAGGCCGGTGTTGCCGCCTTGGGGCACGATGGCAGTGCCCGCTGCCGCGCAGGCTTTGACCACGGCGGCCACCTCTTGCGTGTTGGCGGGGCGCACCACGGCCAGCGCCTTGCCGCGCACGCGGCGGCGCCAGTCCTGTTCCCAGGCGGTAAGGTCGCCATCGTGGAGCACGTGGGCAGGGCCGACGATGGTGCGCAGGGTGTCGAGCAAGATGGTCATGGGCAAAGGCGTTGTGTCTGCAATGGATGCAAAAAGAAAAAGGAGGACCCGCGGATGTCGTCAGGTAGCGGCGGGGCTGGCTGCCGCACCCGCTGCGCGCGCATTGCGCTGGCGCAGCCGCACGTGCAGGGTGCAGGCCGTGAACAGCACCAGGCATAACGCAATCTCGGCCCAGGCAAGCCACTGTGAAGGGGGCGTGTCGCTCCAGCCGCGCACCACGCCTTCGGTGAAGTAAAGCCAGATCACCAGGCTGACCCAGCGGTAGGTGTACATGCGGTTCTTGAGGATGCCCGCCAGTGGAATGCACAGTGGCAGGGCCTTGATGGCCAGCCATGTGCCGCCGGGGCGCAGGGGGGCCAGTATCAGCTCCCACGCCAGGCACAAAACAATCAGGCCCAGCAGGCTGCCAGTGGCCAGCCAGCGTGTGGCACCTACGCCGCTGTGGGAGGGGAGGGAAGGGGCTGGGGGAACGGCAGTCATTGGGGTGGCATCATATCGGCCATGTCTTTGTCCCTGCAGACAGTAGCCCGGCGCCTTGAGGCGCTGGTGGCCGAGCTGTCCAACTTTCCCTGGCGAACCACAGCCCAGACTCTGCGAGAGCGGTTTCGCGAAGACCACCTGGGGCTCACGGCCAGCAGCCTCACCTTCACCACCATTTTGGCGCTGGTGCCGTTTTTCACGGTGGCGCTGGCGGTGTTCACCGCGTTTCCCATCTTTGGCATGCTGCAGGATGCGCTGCAAGGCTGGCTGGTGAGCAGCCTCGTGCCTGACAGCATCTCGCGCCAGGTGATTGGGTACCTGAACCAGTTTTCCTCCAAAGCCAGTGGACTGGGTGTGGCGGGGTTCAGCATCCTGCTGGCCACGGCGCTGGCGCTGATCCTCACCATTGACCGCACGCTCAATGACATCTGGCGTGTGCAGCGACTGCGCCCTTTGGGGCAGCGCGTTTTGATCTACTGGGCTGCGATGACGCTGGGCCCTTTGTTGCTGGGCGCCAGCCTGGCGCTCACCTCGTATGTGATGTCGGCTTCGGGCGGCCTGGTGCGGCGGCTGCCGGACGGCGTGCAACTGCTGTTTGACTCCATCCAGTTCGTGGTGTTGGCAGGTGGGATGGCGTCGCTGTACCACTATGTACCCAACACGCCTGTGAAGTGGCGGCATGCGTGGACGGGTGGCTTCTTCGTGTCGGTGTGCATCGAGCTGGCGAAGAAGGTGCTGGCACTGTACCTGGGCAGTGTGCCCACGTATTCGGTGGTTTATGGCGCCTTTGCCACGCTGCCGATTTTGCTGGTCTGGATCTACATCGCCTGGGTCATCGTGCTGCTGGGCGCGGTGGTCACGGCCTATCTGCCCAGCTTGCTGGCGGGTGTGGCACGGCGCGGCACGGTGGCAGGATGGACGTTTCAGTTGGCAGTGGAGGTGCTGCAGCAGCTCTACGCCGCGCGCCAGTTGCCCGCCAGGGGCTTGCGCCCCAGCCAACTCGCGCAGTTGCTGCGGGTAGACGTTTTGCAGCTGGAGCCTGTGCTGGAGGCGCTTACGGCCATCGACTGGGCCGGGCAGGTGACAGAAGCGGCAGTCAGCGCGTCCGACGTGCCCGAGTCCCGCTATGTGCTGCTGGCCGACCCGGACCAGACGCTGCTGGAGCCTCTGCTGAAACGGCTGCTGCTGGAACGCTCGCAGACGCTGGAGCCGCTGTGGACGCGTGCCGTGCTGAGCGACATGCGGCTGGTGGATGTCATTCAAAAATGATAGCTGCTAGCGCTTGCTTAGTAAGCGCTAGAGTCATTTTTCTTTAGAAAATTAACAAAATCTAGCTGTTGCGCCGCTCGGGCACGGCATCGGGTGGCGCGGGTGCCCGCCCGGTCACGCGCAGGTGCAAAGCGGCCTGGGCCATGAGGGCGCGGGCGGCGTACCGTTGCGGGGACAGCACAGGCCGGGCGGATGTCCGCCTCCTGTTTCCCGTTTAACTGCATGCACCGAATGCGCATGCGAGCACCGAACGCGGCGCATAC
>JBCNOJ010000322.1:0-6108 GCA_039593925.1 Acidovorax sp. | reverse complement strand
CCACGTCACGCCCGAGGCGCTGGCCGGCGGCCCGCTGGCCAAGGTGCTGGACGGTGACATCGTGCGTGTGGATGCGGTGGCGGGCACGCTGGAGGTGCTGGTCGATGAAGCCACCTGGGCTGCACGCACGCCTGCGCCGTATAACGCCCCCTCCCAAACCGGCTTCGGCCGCGAACTCTTCGCCAACTTTCGCCGCCACGCTGGCGGCGCCGAACAAGGGGCCTGCACATGGTTGTAGCAGGATGCACCCCCTGAGTCGCTGCCCGCCTTCCCCCTCTCTCACTGCGCGATAGGGGGACACACCCGGTGGCTTGGCAAAGCCAGTTCAACGGGTGCACTGGCATCGCGTAGCGCCAGTTTTGGAGGCCGCTTGCGGCATCCGACATCGAACACACCAAGGAGCACCAACCCATGAATCCTCTCGACATTGCCAGCCATGGCCCCGTTATCCCTGTCATCGTGATCGACCGCGTGGAAGACGCGCTGCCCCTGGCCGAAGCGCTGCTGGCCGGTGGCGTGAAGGTGCTGGAGGTGACGCTGCGCACCGCCGCCGGCCTGCCCGCCATTGAAGCCATTGCGCGCAACTTGCCCGAAGCGGTGGTGGGCGTGGGCACCGTGCTCAATGCCGACGACGCCCGCCGTGCCAGCGAAGCCGGTGCCCGTTTTGCCGTGAGCCCCGGCTATACCTCGGCCGTAGGCAGCGCCTGCAAGGGCTTGAACCTGCCGCTGCTGCCCGGCGTGGCCACATCCAGCGAGATCATGACGGCGCTGGCCGACGGTTTCAGCTTTCTCAAACTGTTCCCGGCCGAGGCGGTGGGCGGCATCCCGTTGCTCAAGTCCTGGACCAGCCCGTTCGGGCAGGTCAGCTTTTGCCCCACGGGCGGCATCACCAACGCCACGGCGCCCAACTACCTGGCGCTGCCCAACGTGCGCTGTGTCGGCGGCTCGTGGTTGACACCCTCCGACGCCGTGCGCGCGGGCGACTGGGGCCGTATCACGGAACTGGCGCGTGCCGCGCAAAGCCTTCGGTAAAAGGATTTTTAATAAAAAAGGGCTCTAGCGCTTATCCATAAAGCGCTGGCAGCTATAAAAACTGAAGTGCCCTGCGGTGCTTCGGTTTGGGGAAGGGGATGTTGCGCAACGCCAACATCCCCTTTTTTGTTGCCGTTTGTCGTAAATACAATGCGAATCATTCTTAATTTCATTATTGGAAATCATGATCCATTCCTATCGGCAAACGGCCATCTGCATCGCTGTTTCGGTGGCTTGCGGGCTGGCCGCGCAGTCCGTCTTGGCGCAGGCCGCAGGCGCCACGCTGTCTGAGGTTCGCGTCGACGCGAGCGCTGAAAAGGAATCGGCCACGACGCCGGTGGTGGGCTACCGGGCCCGCAACGCGGCCACCGCCACCAAGACCGACACTCCGCTGGCGGAAACGCCGCAGTCCGTTACCGTGGTCACGCGCGACCAGCTGGTGGACCAGGGTGCCACCACGTTCCAGGAGGCGCTGCTGTATGCCGCTGGGGTGCGCAGCGATGCCTATGGCCTGGACAGCCGCGCCGACAGCGTGCGCGTGCGCGGCAGCTCGCCCGACACGTATCTGGACGGGCTTCGCCAGAACTACAACTGGTACACCAGCACCACCCCGGCCGAGCCCTACACGCTGGAGCGCATCGAGGTGCTGCGCGGCCCGTCGGGCATGCTGTTTGGCGCAGGCACCGTGGCGGGCGTCGTCAACCTTGTGAGCAAGCGCCCGCAGCAGGAAGCGCAACGCGAAGTGGGGGTGCAGGTCGGCAGCTGGAACCGCAGGCAACTGCAGGCGGACCTGACCGGGCCGCTTTCGGTCGACGGGGAGTGGTCGTACCGCTTGGTGGCGGTGGCCCGCGATGCCGATACGCAGACGGACTATGTGAAGAACGACCGGCGCCTGATTGCGCCCTCGCTGGCATGGCGGCCCAATGCGGCCACCTCGCTGACCCTGCAGGCGCACTGGCAACAAGACCGCTCCGGCAGCACTGCGCAGTTTCTGCCCTGGTCGGGCACGTTGCTGCCCAATCCCAATGGCCAATTGCCGGTGAGCCGCTTCATCGGCGAGCCGGGCGACTACTACGACAGCGACCGTGAATCCATCGGCTACCTGTTTGAGCACCGCTTCAACGATGCATGGACGGTGCGCCAGAATTTGCGCCTGGCCCGCAATGAGAACCGGGGCGGCTACCACTACGCCGACTTTTTCACCATTCCCGGCGGCTGGGGTGCCGACCCTGTCAACCAGCGGTTGATTGGCCGGCTGTATGGGCAGAACGTGAACCGTACCCGCATGGGCGCTGTGGACACCCACCTGCAAGGCAACCTCACCACCGGTGCGGTGCGGCACCAGTTGCTGCTGGGCCTGGACTGGAACCGCCAGACCGAAGACAAGGCCGAGGCCACCGACAGCTACAACACGCCCATTGATGCCTACACCCCGGTGTATGGCAATCGCATCAACCCCACCATGACGGCGCGGCCCCAAAGCGTGCAGCGGCAGACGGGCTTGTATCTGCAAGACCAAATGAAATGGGGCCAATGGATCTTCATCGCGGGCCTGCGGCATGACCGCGCGGTGAACGGCCTGGCGGGCGCTGCAGACGAACGCACCAGCGACACCACCAAGCGCCTGGGCGTGATGTACCAGTTGCCCGGTGGCTGGACGCCTTACGTGAGCTACGCCGAATCATTCAGCCCGGTGAGCGGCACCAACATCGACGGACAGCGCTTCAAGCCGCTGGAGGGCGAGCAGATTGAGCTGGGCGTGAAGTACGCGCCGGAGGGCAGCAACACGCAGTTCTCGGCTGCCGTGTACGACCTCAAGGAAAAGAACCAGAAGGTGGCCGACCCCACCCGGCCCAACAACACGCTGCAGGCGGGCCAGACCCGCAACAAGGGGCTGGAGCTGGAGTACAAGGCGCGCGTGGCCACGGCGTTCGACCTGACGGCGCACTACAACTACATCGACCTGGACCCTCAGCTGGAAGGCATGCCGCGCAACCAGGCTGCGGTGTGGGGTGTGTACCGGTTCTCGGTGGGCGGCGTGCGAGGTTTCTCGGCTGGCGCAGGTTATCGCTGGATGTCTTCGTTCCGCGATGGCACGGGCCCCAAGGTGCCGGCTGCGGGGGTTGTCGATGCCATGCTGGCCTACGACAGCCAAAACTGGCGCTACGCGCTCAACATCAGCAACCTGGCCGACAAGCAGTACCTGAGCACCTGCCTGGGCCGTGGCGACTGCTGGTGGGCCACCCGCCGCAATGCCGTGCTGAGCGCGACCTACCGTTTCTGAAGGGGTGGCCGGGGACCCCGGCCAGGCGCATCACACCTTGAGCGAACGCTCGATGTCTGTGAGCTTGTAACGCGCCAGGGCGAGGTTGCCCTTGGCCTTGTCGAGCACCAGGTACAGGAACAGACCCATGTTGTTGGGCACCAGGCGGATCAAGTGGTATTGGTCGCCCAGCGTGATCAGGATGTCTTCGATGCCGCGGCGCAGGCCCAGAGATTCCATGGTCTTGAGCTTGGCGCGCACCACCTCGGTGTTGCCTGCGGCAGCCAGGTCCAGGTTCATGCCGCCGCCCGCCTGTGCCAGGCACATGCCACTGCGGTAGTCCACCAGCGCCACGGCCGTTGCGCCGTCGATGGTCATCGCGGCGTCCATGCATTGCTTGAGGTTCGAACTCATATCGTTGTTCTGTGAGAGGGTTTGGGATTGGTGAAGGGCCAGGTCATCCATGGCCTGCAGCTTGCCCAACTGCTCCATCAGAATGAACCACAGGGTTTGCGGGCTGCTGTCGGGCAGCTGGTAAACATGGGTGCGCGCCATCTGTGCAGCGGGCGCGGCCTTGAAGATGGCTTCTTCCATCAACGCGTTGGGCATCAAAAACGCCCACACCACGGGTGGCTTCAAAGGCGCCAGCCATTGGAGCGTGGCTTGCACCATATTGACCGAGCCTGGACCCACCAGCAGGATGACCGCTGCGGTGGAGGCGCAAGGCAGACTTAACTCTCGCGCATTGGTCGGGCGCAGCCAGTCCACCAAGGGAGCCACGCTGGCGTCGCCCAAGGGAATCTGCAGCCACGGGCCGGCGCCAGCGGTGCCTGAGACACCCAGTTGCGCCAGCGAATACAGACCCAGGCGGGCAGTCAGGTCGAGAACGGTGACAGTGGGGGGAGTGAACGCCATCGGTATCAGTGGAGAGGCTTGCGACTCCAGCACAGGGGGCGTTACACAGAGTGGAAATTCGCCAGCAGTGCCACTACAAAGTGGTGGGAGTGGCTGGAAGTCTATCGCATTGTGACTGGCTGGTCGCTTTTTAGTCGATGCCGTAAAAATTCGCGGGTCATCGTAATTGTGTCTATATGTTAACAACGAATTTGATCTATAAGCGCGCTGCTTCTGTCTGTCTGTCTGCCCGTCGATCCCCCACAGCCATTGCTGCGATGGAGGTGACACAGGCGTGCGGACTTGCCGAAGCGAATTCGGCTAACGGCGGATGACCGAGGCACAAGAAAGAATAAGCAGTTCAGTAAAAAAGCCCGCAGACCTCGAAAGTCTGCGGGCTTTTTGATGAAGCCAGTGCTCTGCGCGGACAGAGCACCTGGGCGGGCAATTACATGCCCATGCCACCCATGCCGCCCATGCCGCCCATGTCGGGCATGCCGCCGCCAGCAGGAGCGTCATCCTTCGGAGCCTCAGCCACCATGGCTTCGGTCGTCAGCAGCAGCGATGCCACGGAGGCAGCGTTTTGCAGAGCCGTGCGGGTGACCTTTGTGGGGTCCAGAATGCCCAGTTCGAGCATGTCGCCGTACGTGTCGTTCGATGCATTGAAGCCGTAGTTGCCCTTGCCGGCCAGCACAGCGTTCACCACGACAGAGGCTTCGCCGCCGGCGTTGTTCACGATTTCGCGCAGAGGCGCTTCGATGGCCTTCAGGACCAGCTTGATACCGGCTTCCTGGTCGGCGTTGTCGCCCTTGACCGAGTCGCCCACGGCTTGCTTGGCACGCAGCAGGGCCACGCCACCGCCGGCCACAACGCCTTCTTCCACAGCTGCACGGGTGGCGTGCAGTGCGTCTTCCACGCGGGCCTTCTTTTCCTTCATTTCGACTTCGGTGGCAGCGCCGACCTTGATCACGGCCACACCGCCAGCCAGCTTGGCCACGCGCTCTTGCAGCTTTTCGCGGTCGTAGTCGGACGTGGCTTCTTCAATCTGCACGCGCACTTGCTTGACGCGGGCTTCGATGTCAGCGGCAGCGCCAGAGCCGTCGATGATGATGGTGTTTTCCTTGCCCACTTCGATGCGCTTGGCTTGGCCCAGGTCGGCCAGGGTCACCTTTTCGAGGGTCAGGCCCACTTCTTCAGCGATGACCTTGCCGCCCGTCAGGATGGCGATGTCTTCCAGCATGGCCTTGCGGCGGTCGCCGAAGCCAGGAGCCTTGACAGCCACAACCTTCAGAATGCCGCGGATCGTGTTGACCACCAGCGTAGCCAGGGCTTCGCCGTCAACTTCTTCGGCAATGATCAGCAGGGGACGGCCAGCCTTGGCGACTTGTTCCAGCGTAGGCAGCAGGTCGCGGATGTTGCTGATCTTCTTGTCGAACAGCAGCACGAAGGGGTTGTCCAGAATCGCGGATTGCTTTTCGGGGTTGTTGATGAAGTAGGGCGACAGGTAGCCGCGGTCGAACTGCATGCCTTCCACGACGTCCAGTTCGCTTTCCAGCGACTTGCCGTCTTCCACGGTGATCACGCCTTCCTTGCCGACCTTGTCCATGGCGTCAGCGATCAGCTTGCCGATGGTTTCGTCGGAATTGGCGGAGATCGAACCCACTTGGGCGATTTCCTTGGAGGTGGTGGTGGGCTTCGAAGCCTTCTTCAACTCGGCAACCAGGGCCGTCACGGCCTTGTCGATACCGCGTTTCAGATCCATCGGGTTGATGCCAGCGGCAACGTACTTGAAACCTTCGCGCACGATGGCTTGTGCCAGCACGGTGGCGGTGGTGGTGCCGTCACCAGCGTTGTCGCTGGTCTTGGAGGCCACTTCCTTCACGAGCTGGGCGCCCATGTTCTGCAGCTTGTCCTTCAGT
>JBCNOJ010000321.1:0-6145 GCA_039593925.1 Acidovorax sp. | reverse complement strand
GCCCGAGATGGAGGTCGAACTCACACGCACAGCGCCGCGCGCGCACGCAATCCACTCCTCGGGCGGGTCTCCCCGGGCGGCGATCAGGCCGCCATCCTTGAAGCGTTTGACGTAGGCACATCGGAGAATGTCGTGGCGTAGCGAGGGCGAGAGGGATGAAAACCAGCGACCGGAGTTGATCGCTTCACGTTCTTCAATAGTAAGAATCGGGTCGTCCATGGTCTGTCTTTTGGGTGACTAGAAACAGGTCCATTGTCACGTCAGGGACCTGCGTGCTGCGTCAGGGTTGTCACCTGCGCGTCTGCAATGCGTGTTGCAAGCAGGGCAGTAAAAAGCCCCGGGTACCTTTGCGGCGGCCAGGGGCTGAGTCGAGCGCTTGAAGGTGTGCGTTACTCGTACCGGGGCGCACGCTTTTCAAGAAAGGCGGAGATGCCTTCGCCGCCATTGATATGGTGCAGATTCTTCACGAAATGGTCGCGCTCGTGTCCCAGGTGCTGGGTCAGGCTGGCCTGGGGTGCCTCGTTCAGCAACTCCTTGATGCTTGCGAGCGCGTTGGGCGCCTTGGCATTGAGTTGCTCTGCCAGCACCAGCGCTGCATCCAGGGCAGAACCGGCCTCGGCCACGCGGTTGACCAAGCCCAGCGCATACAGACGCTCGGCCCCGATGCGGTCGCCGCCCATAAGGATCTCGGTAGCGATCTGCCGGGGCAGGGCCTGCGACAGGCTCCAGCTGGCCCCGCCGTCGGGCGACAGCGCCACATTGCTGTAAGCCATCACAAACACGGCATTGCGTGCAGCCACGATGAAGTCGCAGGCCAGTGCCAGCGAGAAGCCCGCACCCGCTGCGGCACCCTCCACGGCCGCAATCACCGGCTTGGGGTAGGTGCGGATGGTCTCGATCCAGTTGTGCAGCCCTTCGATGCTCTGCGCCTGCACTTCAGGCGGTTGCTGTCGGTTGGCCAGCAGCCTTTGCAGATTGCCGCCCGAGCAAAACATGCCGTCTGACCCGGTGATGACCACACTGCGGATGTCGGCGGTGCTTTCTGCCACGCTCAGCGCCTCTACTCCAGCCGCGTACATGGCGGGATCAATGGCGTTGCGCCGTTCGGGATTGCGAAGGGTCAGGATCAGGGTCTGGCCCTGGCTGGTGCTCAGAAGTTCTGCGGGCATCTTGGTCCTTGAAATGGCTTTGACGGTGACCGTCAGGTTGTCATGGCGTCATTCGCCGTGTGCGGTTTGCCAAACAGGGCGTGGTGTAAGCCAGGGCAGCCGTGCACGGGCCGCCCCGCCGCACCGGCTGCGTCCCCCTTCCCGAACTGCATGGCAAGCCGAGAGAAGGGGGAAGGCGCGAAAGCGACCCAGGGGGACGCACCGAATCACTCTTCAACGTGCGTGAGGCTCAAGCCGATGGCGCCGCGGCGGCGGAGCCACGGGCTGGGGCGGTAGCGCGTGTCGCCGTATACCGTCTGCATGTTGAACAGCACTTCAAGAATGTTGGTGGGCCCCCAGCGGTCGCCCATGGCCAACGGGCCCAGCGGATAGCCCAGGCCGAGAGTCACCGCCGTTTCCAAATCCTTGGGCGAGCAGATGCCCTGCTGGCAGATGTCGGCCGCAATGTTCACGATGGTGGCCACCACGCGCTGCGTGACAAAGCCGCCGCTGTCGCGAATCACGCTCACGGCCTTGTTGTCGCGCGCGAACAGCGCATGGGCCGCATTGCGGATGTCCACCCGCGTGGCGGGGTTGGTGGCCAGCACGCGGCGCTTGGTGGCTGCGTCGTCGATCAGCATGTCGATACCGATGGTGCGAGCGGGGTCCAGCCGCTCCACCACGGCCACGGTGGTCACATCAAAACCCAGTGGCGCCACCAGCGTAATCGCGTGGGGCGAGGGCGATTGGCCGGTTTCAATGGTGGCACCCAGGTCCTTGAGCAACTGGTACAGCTCGGCGCGGCGCGACGCACGCGTTGAAACCCACACCGGGGGCATCTCTGCCACCACGGGCACGGGTGGCTCGGCAGGCACCTGGGCCACGCCATCTGCATAGCGGTAGAAGCCTTCGCCCACCTTCTTGCCCAGCACGCCACCCGCCAAGCGTTGTGCCGTGATCACGCTGGGCCGATAGCGCGGCTCGTCGTAATACTGCCGGTAGACAGATTCCATCACGGGATGCGATACATCAAGGGCGGTGAGGTCCATCAGCTCGAACGGGCCGAGCTTGAAGCCCACCTGATCGCGCAGGATGCGGTCAATGGTGGCGAAGTCGGCTACGCCTTCTCCCACGATGCGCAGGGCTTCGGTGCCAAAGCCGCGCCCGGCGTGGTTCACGATGAAACCAGGGGTGTCCTGTGCCTGCACGGGGGTATGGCCCATTTGCCGGGCGTAGGCGGCCAGGTCTGCGCACACAGCGGGCTCGGTCTTGAGGCCCGCGATCACCTCGACCACCTTCATCAGTGGCACCGGGTTGAAGAAGTGGAACCCGGCCAGCCTCTCAGGGTGCTTCAGTGCTGCGCCAATAGAGGTCACCGAAAGCGACGATGTGTTGGTGGCAAGCACGGTTTTTTGGCCAACCACCGATTCGAGCTGGGAGAACAATGCCTGCTTGGCGTCCAGGCGTTCCACGATGGCCTCGATCACCAGGTCGCACTGGGCCAGCTCACCCACCGATTGCACGGTGCGCAGCTGCGCTCCCCAGGCGCTTGCCTGGGCTTCGTCGATGCGGCCTTTGGCGACCAGCTTGCCCCATTGCTCGGTCAGTGCGGCTCGGGCGGTGTCTGCGGCGCCTGGGTTGGCATCCAGCAAGAAAACCTGGCTGCCGGCTTGGGCTGCGATTTGCGCAATGCCACGGCCCATGGCCCCCGTGCCGACGATAGCGATGTTGGGATACTGAATTTTCATAGCGCCATTATGGCTCTGGCCTTGGGCAGGACTTATGTGCAAGAATCTCCGCAACCAGAACCAGAATTTATTGTGAATCTCCGTAACACCATTTTTGGGGCCGGTCTTTGGATGGTCGCCGCTGGCGCTTCGGCGCTGACGCTGGGCGCCAGCAGGGGCGCTGTGGTGTTGGGTGGTCCGGTAGATCTGACGTTTGAAGTGCAGCCCGACCCGGGCTCCGATATCGCATCGTCATGCATAGACGCTGCCGTGCGCGCAGGCGATACCCCAATAGGCTCTGCCAAGGTGCGCGTGACTCCGCTGGCCGAAACGCCGGGCCGCATGCCTGCAGTGCGCGTGCAGGCCGCCATGGCCGTGGATGAACCCGTGCTCACCGTCACCCTGACGGCGGGTTGTGCAGGCAAGACCACGCGCACCTACACCTTCCTGGCCGATTTCCCGATGGCTGTGCCGCGCACAGCAGCGCCGGTGGATGTGGCACGGCTGGCGCAGGCGGCGCAGAGCGGGGGCGCTGCTTCTGCTACTGCTTCTGCACCGCAATCCGCGGCCGCACCAGCGCCCGCGCGCTCCAGCCAGCGGCCCGTTGCTGCGGAAAATGTCACACCACCTGTCCCACGCAGCACAACGCGCGCGGCAGACCGCCCCCCGCGAAGCACTGCGCCACGCACGGCACCGCGCCCTGCGGCTGCGGGTGCAACCACGTCAGCGCAGACTGCGCCGCGACCACGCTTGGTGATAGAGCCTTTGGATGTGTGGCTCGACAGCCCGGTGGCGCTCCGGTCGTCCACCGAATTGCTGGCCGTGCCATCGGATGAACCTTCTGCCCAGCGGACTGAAGCGGCCGCGCAGTGGAAAGCCCTGAACGCGCAGCCCCAGGATCTGCAAGACCCTGACCGCATCAAAGCGCTGGAGGCAGAGGCCGCAGCCCTGCGCGACCAGGCCGGTCGTGACCGGGCAGCGTCTGCCGAGTTGCAGCAGCAACTGGCCCAGGCCGAGCAGGAACGCTTCCCTGCCATCGTGGTCTATGCGCTGGCTGCTTTGCTGCTGCTGGCCTTGTTGTTGCTGGCACGCACCTGGGCGCGCCTGCGCAGCGCTTCCGAGAAGGCCGTGGCTGCATGGCGTGATTCTGTGGCGCTCGGCAATCGCGAGGCGCAAGCAGCCCACGATGCCGCCATGGGTCTGACACCCCATCCCGGCGATGCCTGGACGCCCTCGGACGCGTTGCCCGCTGTTGGGGGTGCGCCAGATGCCGCGCCTGCACCCGCGTACGAACCGTTTGTGTCCACCTCTCCAGCGGTCAGCGGGAGCGTCCCACTGGACGCCGCCGCCGGGCCAATGGCTGCAGCCACCAAGACCGTGGCGGCTGCAGCGCCTGCCTCGCCTACAACCGCGCCGAAGCCTGCCAAGACGGCGGCCACAGCGGCCTCCACCACCGCAGCGACGGCTGCGGCCACGCACATCGTCAACCCGGAAGAACTGTTCGACATACAGCAGCAGGCTGAATTCTTTGTGTCGGTGGGCGAGCACCAGCAAGCCATCGAAGTGCTGCGCAAGCACATTGCCGAGCACCGTGAGTCGTCTCCGTTGGCGTATCTGGAGCTCCTGCGGCTGTACCACACCCTCAGCCGCGTGGACGAGTTCTCTCAGCTGCGCACGCAGTTCATGGAGTCTTTCAACGCCCAGGTGCCGGAGTTCACGGGCTTCCACCGGACGGGGCGCATGCTCTATCACTACACCGATGCGCTGGCAGAGATCGAGGCCGAGTGGACTTCGCCCGCGGTGCTGATGCTGCTGGAGAAATTCCTGTTCCGCAGCGAGGGAGACGAAGCGGTAGAGCCGTTTGACCTGGCGGCCTACGACGATCTGCTGTTGCTGCTCTCGATCGCCCAGACGACACCGGCCAGTGCGCGCGGCGAGCCTGCGCCGCGCAAACGCACCACACCTCTGGCGCCGCCCCGCTCAGAGTCCCTGGTGGCCGAAGCGCCCGTGGGCCATCGGCGCAAGGACGACCTTCCACCAGATTCCCTTTCGTCGAGCTTGGATTTCGACTTTGATCTGGTGCCATCGGAGGTGGGGCGCGAGGCAGCTGCAGCCCAGATTGCCACGGCCCCCGCGGCGCTAGATCCGGATTCACGCAGTGTGCCGCTGGACCTGGACCTGTCGGAGCCACCCCACCTGACCTTGAGCGATCTGCCGCCCGTACCCGTGACAGCGCCTCCCGCAGCGGGCCAGGCAGTGGGTTTTGGCATGGACAACGATTTGATGGAGTTGCGGCTGGAGCTGGAGCAGCAAGAGCAGCAGCGCAAGACGGGACCTAAATAACGCCTTATGCGGCACCCGCCCGCCATGCCCGCGGTGTGCAAGCCATCAGGCGGTTTTTTGTAGTGCCTTGCAGCTTGCCCTTCAATGGGCAAGCACCTCCGCGCAGATCAGGGCGCCAGCTCCGCCCCCATGCGCTGCATCAACTGCTCTGCGGTCTTTTCGGCATCTGGCGCGTTCACCAATGCCCGCACCACGGCGATGGAACCCACCCCGGTTGCCAGCACCTGCCCAAACTGCGCTTCGCCAATGCCGCCGATCGCGACCTGCGGGTAGTGGCGCATCAGGCGCGCATACACCCCCAGCCGACCCACACCTTGCGGCGCTGTGGCCATTTTCTTGAGCGTGGTGGGGAACACGGCCCCCATGGCGATGTAGCTCGGGCCCACTGCGTCGGCGCGCACCATTTCGGCGTAGCCGTGGGTGCTGACACCCAGGCGCAGGCCTGAACTGCGCAGTGCCTGAAGCTCGTCGGGTTTCAGCGCGTCCAGGTCTTCCTGACCAAGGTGAATGCCATAGGCACCTGCCTCAATGGCCGTGCGCCAGTGGTCGTTGATGAACAGCAGCGCACCCGTGCCCTGCACGGCCGACACGGCCGCGCGCACCTCCCGTTCCACCTCAGCTGCGTCGCCGGACTTGAAGCGCAGTTGCACCGTGGGCACCCCCGCGCGGGCCATGCGGCCCACCCAGCTGGCATCGGGCAACACGGCGTACAGGCCCAGACGCTCGGGGCAAGGGGCAAACTGGTGGGAACGCGGCAGAGGTTGCAGACCGAAGTCTTCCGGTGCATCGGGCCATGCCTCGGGCTGCGCGATGCCTGTGCGCAGTGCGCGCGCCTGCCAGGCGCGGGCCAGGCATTCGGCGTCGTGGGCGATGAAGCCCAACTGGCTGCAGGCCTGCAGCGCGGCCAGGTAGACGGACTCTTGCGAG
>JBCNOJ010000320.1:0-6169 GCA_039593925.1 Acidovorax sp. | reverse complement strand
GGCGCCAATGAACTCGCCAGACAGCGGCAGGCTGAGCGGTGGGGCAAAGCGGGGCGGGTTGCCTGCCAGCGACACTGCTGGCGGCGCCTCGCGGGTGATGCGCAACTGGTAGGTGCGCTGCACCGTGCGTCGCTGGAGGTGACCGATACCGGCACGGTGTTGAGCCCGGGCGCCAGCGCCACAGCCACCGAATGGCCGCTGCGCAGCACGCGGGCGCCTACGCGGGCGTTGGCCTCGGTGTCGGTCAGCGCCAGCCCCACACGCACGGAAGACATCACATAGGGCACGGTGGCGCTGTAGGTCTGCACGGCGGGGTCGAACGCGGGGCTCAATCCGCCGCTGGACAGCGTGAGGCTGGCGAGCGATGCGTCGGTGTTTCCGCGCAGCACGTCCAGCGTGTAGGTGGCGGTCTGCTGGCCATCGGCGCTGGTCACCTGGATCGTGACGGTGTTGTGGCCAGGCTGCAGCGGGATCGGCGCCGAAGTTTCACCCGATGTCATGGGGCCGCCGCCCTGGATGGTGACGGAGCCTGAGGGGTCGGCCGCCGTGGGCGTGAGTGTGATGGCCGCAGTGGTGCTGGCCACCCGCGCCGTGTAGGCCAGGGTGGCGGGCTGCACCGGCGGCCAGGGTGTGCCGCTGGAGAGCTGCAGACCCAGCAGCCGCGCGCTGTCGGCGGCGCTGGCCCGCAGCACGCGCACGGTGTAGCTTTGCTGCGTGCTGCCGTCCTGTGCGGTGCCTTGCACGGTGATGGTGTTGAAGCCGGGCGTGAGGGGCACACGCACAGCGCCCCCGGATACGGCGGGCATGCCGTTGACGGACACGGTGGCTGCGCTGAAAGCCACCGTGGGCCGTACGTCGACGGCATCGACTGCGTTCCCCACCGTGGCCGTGTAAGAGGCCACAGCCGGGTCGAACGCCGGGTTGAGCGTGCCTGCAGACAGTATCAGCGCCGCCAGGCTGGCGTCGGCGCTGGGCGGGGCACGAACCACGTCCACCGTGTAGCTGCGGGTGGCCGAGCCGTCTTCCGACGTCACACCCACCGTGACCGGGGTGGTGCCCGCCTGGAGCGCCACGGTCTGGGGCGTGCCTGCCGGGGCTGGCGTGCCGTTGACCCTGAGTGTGGCGCTGGGCACCGTTGGCGCGGCGGTGACGGACACCGAGGGCAGGTAGGGCACCGAGGCCGTGTAGTGCGTGGTGGCGCTGTCGAACGCCGGGCTGAGTGCGCCCGCCGAGAGCGAGAGGCTTTGCAGCGCAGCCTGATCACTGGGAATGCGCGTGAGTGCCAGGGTGAACGTGCGTGCCGCACCGTTTTGCGCGGTGGATTGCACCGTGACCGTGTTGGCCCCCAGCGCCAACGGCACCTGCGCCGCGCCCCCACTGGCTACTGATTGGCCGTTGACGGAAAGGGCCGGGCAATCCGCTGCCGTGGGCACCACCGCTACCGATGGTGTGTTCACCGTGGCGCTGTAGTGGGTGACGGCCGGATCGAACGGGGGCGACAAGGTGCCTGAAGACAGCGCGATGCCCGCGAGTTCGGGGTTTGTGCCAGGGCCCTCGCGCTCGATGTTGAGCGAATACTTGAGTCTGTACACATTGCCGCCGCCACCGCGCGTCACGTCGATGTCCACCAGGTTGGTGCCGAAAGCGAGCGGCGCCGCGTCCAGGGATTGGCTGCGGTTGTCCACATACAGATAGAGCGTCTGGCCCAGCGCGCTCACCACATGCAGCGCGTTGGTGGGCTGCCAGGCGGTGACGGTGATGACTTGCGGCGCGCAGTGGCCGATGTGGATGGTGGGTACCGCGACTTGCTGCTGGCTCTCCTCCACACTGTCGGGGAGCGTGGCGGCCACGCCGCCCACCGAGATGGCGGCCAACTGTGCGATGTTGGGGAATCCCGGCTCGTCGTCGTTTGCCAGGGCCCCACCTGCCGCGCAGGCCGCACCTGCGAGCAGGCCGGCAGCGAGCCATGTGCGCACGTTCCGCCAGGGCCCGTGGGCGGGTCGACCACCTCTTTCAGAATGTGGCACAGCGGGGCTGCTGCCAGGTGATGCCGGAGGGAGGGGGCACGCTGTCGTTTTCATAGGGGCTGGGACCGTTGGGGTTGAAGGCCATCCCCCGCGCCCGCGTTGCCGATGAAAAGCGCCCTTGGCGCTTATTCAGAAAGCGCTGGCAGCTATCTTTTGAGGAGCGCGTGATGCGTGCGGGAGCGCACTGCAGACGATGTTGCAGGTGCTGCGGCCTGCTGGCTTGACCGAGCGTTTGCACACGGCTTGACTCCACGTCCGCGCCCCCGCAGGCGGCGTCCGTGCGGCCCTGCGGCAGTGTCGTCGGGCGGTCAGAGCCCGAGCAGCCAGTCTGCGTATTCGACCGAAACAGCGCTGGGCAAGGCCGGTGCCTGTCCGTTACTGCGGGCCAATTCGGCCGCTGCGCGCACATCGCTTGGCGTGTGGCCAAAGGAGGAACGGAAGGCGCGGCTGAAATGCGCCTCGCTCGTGAAACCCAGGCGGGTGGCTACGTCAGCCACGCGCAGGTGCCGGTAGGCCGGGTTGGACAGGGTCTGGAACGCGCGTTGCAGGCGGCGCTGCTGCACGTAGCGGGCCACGCCGCCCAGCGGCTCGAACAACTGGTAGAGCCGGTGGCGAGAGATGCCGAAGACGCGGCACAGCGCCTCGGGCGAAAGCGAGCCGCCCAGGTGGCGGCCGATGTGCCGCTGGATGCGCTCCAGCGTGACCGCGTGCACCTCGGTGCGGGCCTCAGCCAGTGTGCGCTGGCTCGGGCGCAGGCAGGCGGCCAGCATGTGGGTCGTGGCGCGCACCACGTCGTCGGCCTGGTCCATGCCGATGGTGGGCAGGCGCCGGTGCAGCGCGCCCAGGTGGTCCGCCAGCAGGCCGCCGAAGATGCTGCGCCCACTCAGCACCGTGCCGTGGGGGTTGGCACCGCCCGCAAAGGCCTCGTCGCCCAGCGCGCGCGGAACGATGAGCGACAGCACATGCGAGCCCTGGGCAATGGTGTGCTGGGTGCGCGCCATGTCGAACACCACCACATCCCCCGCGCGCACGTGCAGGTCGCTGCGGTCGCTGTGTTGGCCGACAAAGCCGCCGTCGCGGTACCACTGCACCAGGTAGTGGTCCAGCCCATCGTGCGCCGCGCGTGCCTGGCTGCGTGCAAAGCGCTGGGCGCCGAAGCGCAGGTCGCCCAGCAGCAACTGGCCCAAGTGCACGGCCTCAACCTGCGCCTGGAAATCCTCCAGCGGCGCGCTGTGCGTCAGCGGGGCCACGTCGAAAAGCACGGAAATGCCGCTGCGCCAGGCTTCGAAGCGGTCCTCGCCCGACGACTGGGTGGTGGCAAAGGCTGTGGAAGGCAGAGGCTGGGCGGGCGGCGGCATGGCGCCGACATGATACGGGCCGTCTACTGCATTTGCATGATGGCTGATGTTTTCTAGCAAAAATGGCCGTTGGCGCTTTGCTGTAAAGCTCCGACAGCTCCTATTTTGATAGCGATTTAAAGCCGTGCGCGCGCACCGGGGCGGCCTCGGCGGCGCGCGGGTGCGGTCTGGCTACAGCACCAGGTCTTCCCGTACCGCCTCGAACGCAGCCAGTGCCGATGCGCCATCGAGTTGCTCCAGGCGGGCAAGGGCCTCGGCGTCTTCGACCGTGCTGAAGGCCAGGCTGAAGCTTTGAAACCGCCGCCCCGCCAGCGGGCCGTGGTGCAGCACTTCCACGTTGATGTGGCGGGGGTCGCTGCGGATGCGCTCGATGAGCTTGAGCACGGTCTTCTGCGGGCCCTCCAGTTGCTGGCAAAAGCGCTGGCCGTCAAAAATCAGCAGCCCGGTGATGTCCAGAGCGGCGTTGGCCTGGCGGGCGCGACCGGCAATGTCGGCCACCACGCTCAGAGGTTGATCGGGAGCAATGGTGCTCACGTAGAGAACCTCGTATAGGGCAGTGCGAATTTCCATGGGTGAGCCAAATGTAGGTGGGCGCCTACAGCCGCGCAATGTCAAAAGACATAGCTGTGGTGCCTGCAACACCCCGCAAAAAAGGGCGCTGTCGGAGGCAAAAACTGCCCGGGTTGCTCTCTAGAATCTCGCCACCATGAACGCCCCTACGTCCCCTTTGGTTTGCCCTGCAACCTGCCACCAGTGCAGGTTGCGACAGACGGGGGCCTTTACGCTGGTGACTCCGGCGCAGCTTGATTTCATCGAGGGAGTTCGAGAGGGCACGGTGGTGGTGTCTGCGGGGCAGGCGCTGGTGCGTGAGAGCCAGGCCCACGCCAAGCTCTTCACGCTGTATGCGGGCTGGGCGTTTCGCTACAAGACGCTCAGCGACGGGCGCAGGCAGATCCTCAATTTTGTGCTGCCGGGCGATTTGGTGGGTCTGCAGCAGGAGTTTGGCGAGGCCTCGTCCCACGGCATCGAGGCGCTGACCGACTGCGCACTGTGTGTGTTCCAGAACGACAGCCTCTGGGCCGTGTTCCGCGAACACCCGCGGCTGGGCTACGACGTGACCTGGCTGGCCGCGCACGGCGAGGGGCATCTGGACGAAAACCTGCTGACCACCGGCCGCCGCAACGCCACCGAGCGCGTGGCTATGCTGCTGATGCATTTGTACCGGCGGCTGGAGCGCATCAAGCTGGTGGATGCCGACGGCACGGTGGCCTTTCCGCTGAACCAGCAGCACATCGCCGATGCGCTGGGGCTCTCGCTGGTGCACACCAACAAGACACTGCGCCGCCTCTCGTCGCTGGGCCTGCATGAGCTCAAGAACGGCCGCTTGCGGTTGCTGAACACCCGGGCATTGGCGCGCATTGCCGAGTACTACGACATGCCGCCGCGCTTGATGCCGCTGCTGTAGCGGGCAGACATTGTTGGCAGTGTGCCGGCGTGTGGGCGGCGTTGGCTGGCGTGCGTCTGGCAGATGGCGCGGGGGGCAGCCGATAATCCGGCCACGCCGCACGGCGCCGGCTCCTCAGTTGGGTGGCCAGGCCGGGCGGTGCACCCACCAGACACAGAATTTCTCCATGACCCCACTCGACATCCTCATCATGGCGGCCGGCAAGGGCACGCGCATGAAAAGCCGCATCCCCAAAGTGCTGCAGCGCCTGGCCGGACGGCCCCTGCTGCACCACGTGCTGGACCAGGCCGCGCACCTGCAGGCCCGCAGCGCCATCGTCATCACGGGCCATGGCGCTACAGAAGTGGAAGCATCCAGCGCAAGCTACAAAAGCGCTGGAGGGCAATTTGGCATTCAATATGCGCGGCAAGAGCCTCAACTGGGCACCGGCCACGCCGTGCAGCAGGCCCTGCCGCAACTGCAGGACGACGGCACGGCCGTGGTGCTGTCGGGCGACGTTCCGCTGACCCAGGCCGACACGCTGCGCGCGCTGGTCTCCGCCAGTGCAGGGGGGCAACTGGCGCTGCTCACCGTGACATTGCCCGACCCCACAGGCTACGGCCGCATCGTGCGCGATGGGGCCGGGGCGGTGCAGGGCATCGTGGAGCACAAGGATGCGAGCGAGGCCCAGCGCGCCATCACCGAGGTCTACAGCGGCATCATGGCGGTGCCCTCGCGGCTGCTGCGCGGCTGGCTGGCGCGCTTGACCAATGACAACGCCCAAGGCGAGTACTACCTGACCGACATCGTCGCCATGGCTGTGGCCGACGGCGTGCCCGTGGTGGCGCACCGCATCGCCGACGCGCTGCAGGTGGCCGGCGTGAACAGTCCCCTGCAACTGGCGGAGCTGGAGCGGGCCCACCAGCTCGCCCAGGCCCGTGCGCTGATGGAGCAGGGCGTGCGCCTGGCCGACCCGGCACGCCTGGACGTGCGCGACGACGTGCGCAGCGGCGCGCGCGGCGAACTGGTGTGCGGGCAGGACGTGGAGATCGACGTCAACTGCGTCTTCACCGGCCGCGTCGAATTGGCCGAGGGCGTGCAGATCGGCGCGCACTGCTGCATCGCCAACGCCACCATCGGTGCGGGTGCGGTGATCCATCCGTACACCCACATCGACGGCGAAAAGGCCGGCGTGCAGGTGGGCGCGGGCGCGCTCATCGGCCCCTTCGCCCGCCTGCGGCCCGGCGCGCAGCTGGGCCGCGAGGTGCACATCGGCAACTTCGTGGAAGTGAAGAACTCCACCCTGGCCGACGGCGCCAAAGCCAACCACCTGGCGTACC